>JAAYAK010000109.1 GCA_012719415.1 Syntrophorhabdus sp. | reverse complement strand
TGTAGGTGACGCCGTCGGTCATTTCCTTTATGAAGAATATGCCGAGGCCCCCAACGGGACGGTCGTCGATCCCCGCGCTGGTGTCGGGCGTGTCCCTCTTCAGGGGATCGAAAGGGGGGCCGCTGTCGATGATGGTGATATAGAACGCACCGCTGCCGTCGGTGCCGCATGTCGTGATGATGGTGCTGTCGGGGGATGAAGAGGAATACTTGACGATGTTGACGATGGCTTCTTCCACGACCAGCTCCATGGCGCTGAGCTTGTGTTCGCCGAAGCCTGCCTCTCTCGCGCACCCTGTGATTCGTGCCGAGAACCCCGGCAGGGACTCGAGTGCCGCCGGGAGCTCGATGCTGCAGAGGATGTGGATCTTCTCCGCCATTCTCACATGCTTCCGAGGGCTTCCGCTTCCGAGGGATAGATCTTGAAAATGGACTTGAACCCCGATATCTGGAAGACCTCTTCGACAGGTCCCTGAAGACCGGTGAAAAGTATTTCTCCCGACAGGGCCTTGAGCTTCTTGGCCGACGAGAGGATACTTCTCAACCCCGCGCTGCTGATGTAGCCGAGGGCGGTGAGGTCGATGAGAATGACCCTGTCTCCCGCCGTGATGAGCTCATCGAGGCTCTTCTCGAAATCCGGCGCGGTGATCGCGTCGATCCTTCCAGACACTGCAACGATGGAGACATCCTTTTCCCTGCGTTTGGTGATTTCCATAAGACCCCTCACAACTTTTTAACCTGAATTCTATACGATGACCTGCAAAAAAACAACGATTCTTTCGGAAGACTCCCGGCCTGATGGAAAGACGCAGGAGATTTGATTTTGGGGTGGGTGAAGGGTCTCGAACCCTCAACCCCCAGGACCACAGCCTGATGCTCTAACCGTTGAGCTACACCCACCGTTGAGAATAATTAGTTAGCATAATTTGAGGGCCAAGTCAATGAGAGGGAAGGGAACGATAATAACCAATAACCAGATCACAATGACCAAAGAAATGACAATGACCAATTCACCAACAAGCAATTTACCAAACAAGAAATGAGTCTGAACTCCGTTACAGTTTTTCGTTTGGTTGCTGCAATTTGGTAAATTGGTTATTTTCTGGTCATTGAGACCTGGATATTGGTCATTTTTCTTCCGGGTTATTTGCCTCTTCATTCGTTTCCGGCACCACCCTCTGCATGCACAGGCTTGTCCTGCGGTAGAGGCCGGTGAAGAAAAAGGCGGAGAGGAGGAGCGCGTAGTAGGTGAGGACAGAGGAGATGAGGAAGCCTATGAGGTAGGGGATGTGCATGAAAAGGAGGGCCACGTACACGGCGGCGATGGTTGCCGCGTAACCTATTATGTATTCCACGAGGACCTCTTTGATGCCCCGCAGGATGTCCTCGAATTCCAGGGCCTCCCTGAAATCGGTGCGCTCCGCGAAGATGGTGAAGGCGAAGGGCAGAAAGAAGGAGCATATGGGAAAGATGACGAATACCGCCGCCTTGATCATGAGGTGACCGAAGAAGGCGGTGAAGGTGTTGAGCGTTGTCAGGAAGAACCCGCTGGAGAACATGAAGAAGGGTATGGCGTTGTAGAGGATGAAGACGAACAGGAGTTTGACCCCTTCCAGCCAGGCCTCATATTTTTCCTGCCACGTGGAGATCCCCATTCCCCCGACCAGGATGAGCCGCGACGTGCGGGACAGAAACCCGATGGAGAAAAAGTTGAGCACCGGGATGAAGAGGGCGAGGCCCCCGATTATCCACCGTGCCATGTAGCGCGAGTTTACGGTGAAACGGATGAAGGGGATAATGTCCATCTATTGCTTGCCTTTGGACATGAAATCAAGCAGGCCTTCCGCGGTGAAGCCTGTCATACCGCCGTCCATCACGATGGTCTCGCCGTTGATGTACCGGGCGTCATCGGATGCGAGGAACAGTATCGTTGAGACCAGCTCTTCCACGGTTCCCATCCTTCCCATGGGCGTCCTGCCCGAGAGATAATTGACGAACACCTCTTTCCTGATAAGCCCTTCGTTCATGCCGCCCTTGATGAAACCCGGCGCGACGGCACAGAGGGTGACGCCGTGCCGTGACCACTCGAACGCCAGTTGCCTGGTCATCAGCATGAGCCCCGATTTCGCTATGGCATAGGGAAGGAAGCCCTTCTCGCCGAAGAGGGCGACCTGAGAGGCTATGCTGACGATCCGCCCCGAGCCCTGCTGTATCATCCTCTTTCCGAAGGCCTGTGTCGCGTAGAATGTGCCCTTGAGGTTGACGTCGATGACCCTGTCGAAGTCGTCCTGCTTTATCTTTTCCGAGGGAGCGAGGGGATTGACTATGCCGGCGTTGTTGATAAGTATGTCCACCTTTCCCAACGTCTCGTAAACTTTTGATGCCATCGCTTCCATGGCGGCGTGGTCGGCGATGTCCGTATCGAAGGCGAGCACCTGCTGACCTTTAAGCTCCTCGGCGAAGCGGTCCACGGCCTCCTTGCTGCGGCTGTTCACCGCGACCGACGCCCCCTCCGCCAGGAAGGCCTGCGCCATTGCCTTTCCGAGCCCTTTTGTCCCGCCGGTGATGAAGACGACCTTGCTTTCAAATCTCATAGTGTCCCTCCGTACAAATTCTTTACGCGTTCATCGAAAAGCCCGATAAGGCCCTCGCTGTCTTTCAGGTCGATGCCGAGGGCTTCCTTCCACACATCGGCCCTCTCCATGCAGAGGTAGATGAAAAGGCCCGGGTCTATGTCTTTCAGAAGCCGGTGGAGCATCCTGTATATCCTGATGCGCTCCGTCTTGATGTAGCGGTATTTTCCGTCCTCTCCCCGGATGAATTCTCCCGAAAGCAGATACCTTCTCCTCCTTTGCAGAAGGAGGTCGTACAGGGCCGGGGGGAAGCGCAAGGTGCCGAGACTGATCCAGAGTATCCGGGCGGGGTCGAGCATCCGTCCGATGTCAGCGATGAGATACCGGTAGTCCCGTTCAAAACCGTCATAGATGACGACGGGGTCGAAGTGAAGGCCCACGAAGCAGCCGCTGTCCTGGGCCAGCCGGGCCGCCTTGAGGCGCTTGTGGATGGGGCTTGTTCGTGTCTCCTCGGCGTCGATGAACCTCTGGGGGGAAACGGAGAATGAGATGACGGTATAGGGGTTGAGATGGGGGAGAAGATGGCTGAAATCGGCCCATTTCGATTTCAGTTCCAGGATGGCCTTCCGCTTGTGCCCGAAATAGTCCACGAGAAAACGGTTCAGGTTGTAGCGCCGGTCAATGGCCAGGCTGTCGGAGAGCTCCCCCGTGCCGAAACGGAGAATATGATCGGTCCTGTGATCTATCATTCCATCGAGTTCCGCTATTATAGCTTCAGGTTTGCAGGAGATCCGTATGGTGTCATCCCTGAGGTAAGCCTTGAGTATGCAGTAGGAGCACGAAAGGACGCAACCCTCCACGAGATCGATGGTCTGATACCCGCAACAGATGTGATGTTTTGTGCCCGGACATTTTCTGACGATGTTTCCGGGCGTCTCAACGAATTCTACCTTTTGTAAGCTCAAGAATTCTCCTGATGTGACCCGCCGCGACCAATTCCGAGACCTTGCCGAGGGCGGCCTCCACGTCGTCTTCACTGCCTATTTTCACTATGATATCAATATACTCCTTTTCGAGGAAAGGGTCTACCCTAATGTCCAGGCCGGGTGGAAGGGCCATGGCGCTCCGTATCGCCTTCAGTTTCTTCGCGAGGGATGACAGGATGGGGTGGGTCTTCTGCTTGAGGTGCGCCCTTAAGATGTCCGAGCTTTCCATGACGGGAATATCCCTGCCGGTGAGCCTCCCCTTGCGGATCCTTATAAGCTCAAGCATCTCGAGGATCTCCCGGAGGGTGCTCTCCGTCACGCGCAGACCCGTGAGCGCCGCCAGTATCCTGCGCCGCTCCTTCCCTTCGAATCTCAGGAAGGACTCGACATTTCTGAGGGAAAGGTTCTTTCGGAAGATGAAGTCCCTCGACCGGGCATCGAGAGATGCGATTCTCAGGAAGGTGGAGAGCACCTTCTCGTGGGGACTGAGGCCGAGGCGTGCCATGAGCCCGAAGATCTCCTCCCGGGAGAACCCGAAACGGTCCATTGCCTGGACGGCGGCAGCCTTTTCAATGATATTGAAGCCTCGCGCCAGGTTGTCATGGATGGCCCTTAAGAGGGCGGTCTTCTCATCGAGGTCGACGATGATGGCGGGGACCTCTCTTAAGCGAAGCTCCCTGGCGCAGCGCAGGCGGCGCCATCCCGCCACCGGGATGCGGGGTGTCCGGTCGAGGAGGATGACGGGCTGAACGATCCCGACGGTGGCGATCGACCACCGGAGGTCCTCGTCGTCTGGCGGATAGGACAGGGAGAACCGCCTGTCCTTGAGGTCTATCCTGGCAAGGGGGACGTTCGTCATCGCTCGAAATAGATGAAAAGCCACTTGATTATCGTGTAGAGGATGATGATCCCGATGAGCAGCACCCCCGTCATAACGAACCAGTGAGGTATGAAGGTCGTCTTGTGGCTCTGGCCGAGGGATATGTGCTCCTTGTGTATCCTGGCAAGGGTCGGGCTCCTGTCGGCGAAGAAATGAAAGACCGTTACGAAGAGCGGTGTGGCGAAGAGAAAGGCGAAAGCGGCGAAGATCCACACACTCTTCACGTCACCGTTCCTGGCGCTCGCGAGAAGGACGTAGAGGCAGAAGAGAGTGATCAATGTGGAAACGACGACCACGATCCACTGGGACGTTCTTCTGTAGGGCATGACACCTTCCTTTTTTGGATGCCATTCATTGTATAAAAGTATTTCAAGGCTGTCAATGATGGGGTATACTAGAACCCGTTCACAGACCTGCCTCGCGCGGGTCACCGGCCATCAAGGAGGTTCACAGATGAAAAGATCCCTCGGCGCGCGGACGGTTCTCTTGCCAGCCCCGGTCCTCGTTGTCGGCACCTATGATAAAGAAGGTCGTCCCAATGTCATGACAGTGGCCTGGGGAGGCACCTGCTGTTCCAATCCCCCCTGTATCGACATCGCCCTGAGAAAGGCGACCTACACCTACGGCAACATCCTCGACCGGAAGGCCTTCACCGTCCACGTGACCCCGGAGAGGTATCTTACCGAAGCCGATTATTTCGGGATAGTCTCCGGCAGGGACGTGGACAAGTTTGCCGCCACGGGTCTCACGGCGGAGCGAAGTGAGACCGTGGATGCCCCGTACATCAAAGAGTTTCCTTTTTTCGTGGAGTGCACCCTTCGCGAGGTCGTCGAACTGGGGCTCCACACGCAGTTCATAGGCGAGATAGTGGACGTCAAGATGGATGAGGATATGCTGGACGATAAGGGGCTTCCCGACGTGGGCAGGATAAGGCCCACGGTGATGGTGCCCGAGATACGCAACTACTACGGATTCGGCGAAAAACTGGGGGATGTTTTTGTCATGGGCAGGAAGCTGCGCGTGAGGTAGAGGGAACGGAGCCCGACCGGCGGGGTCAGCCGACGGGTTCGAAAACGCCTGTTTCCAGGGAATCCCTGATCCCCTTGATCCGCGTGTCCCTCGCCAGTGCCTGCAGGAGACGGTCCTTCTCGGCTTCGTTCCGGACCACTCCCGCCACGGACAGCGTTTCGTCCGCTCCCGCCTGGAATGTCACCTTGCCGAAACAATGCCCCATGCCCAGGTAAAAGAGGAGGATCTCGGCGCGCCTCTCGAGGAGGCGGTCGCCGAGGACCGCGTCGGCTTGCTCCGCTGAGGCGGGGGTGAAATGCCTGCGCGCGTATGCCGCCAGTATTCCGACGGCTTCTTCCAGCGAGACATAGCTTGAATTGACCACCGCGTGGTAATAGGATGGGTCTCCGGGATCGCTGTCGAAATAACGGGCTATGAAGTCACGCTTGCCCTCGTCCATCCTTTCGACGAGGTCGAAGGCGTCGTCATAGGGAATGCTCTTCACCCGGGCAATGGCCCTGATACGTTCCTCCATGAGACGAACAACGCGAATGTTAATGGCGTTCCCGATCCCGGTAAGGATGATCCCGGCGCCCATGCCCGCCATCACCGTGTTGTCCCGAAGGGCGTGATCCAGGATGTTGGCTATGAAGGAGACCTTGTAGAAATTGGCGTCCGCCATGAGTTCCTGCGTCGTCACGTGAAGTCCCGGCGCAGTCGCTTCGTCGATGCCGAAGCAGCACGTGTGCCTGTCGCTATCGAGGCATTCGTCGTTGATCAGGGTCCTGTCAACGTATGAATAGCCGAGCTCCTTTGCCAGTTCCCGCGCGAACGTCGTCCCGCCCGACCCGTGGGTTCTTGATATCGTTATGATACCCATCGTTGTCCGTAAGAATTCTAAAATATAAGGGCGCTCTTATACAAGCAGAATCTCTCCGGGTGTGGCCGGTACGGAAAGAACGTGTGTAACCCATTAATTGATTTGCGAATATGGGTATAATCTGTTATAAGATTAACCTGTTTGGAGAGGGCCGGGCGGCTTCAAGGGGGTGTTTCGCTTTGGCAGTCCGGGTGGCGGCAACGAAATGGCCTGACACGACCCATATCACAACTGACGGTACGTACGGTATTATGAGAGTCGAGGAATTTGATTATGATCTGCCGAGAGATATGATCGCCCAGCACCCGTCGGGCGAGAGGGAGGCATCGCGCCTCCTTGTCTTCGACAGGGAGAAAGGGACGATAGAGCACCGGCGGTTCTCGGATATTACCGGCTATCTGCGGGAAGGCGACGTCCTCGTCGTCAACGACAGCAGGGTGTTCCCGGCGCGGCTCAGGGCGCGGAAGGGAACGGGCGGGATGCTCGATGTCCTTCTGGTGAGACCCGTGGACGGCGGCACCTGGGAGTGTCTTGTGAAGGGTGTGCGCGGGACGAGAGACACCATCCCTGTCAGCGTGGGCGATCACGGCGCTGCCCTCACGCGCAGGAACGGTTCCTGGACGATATCATTCGTGTCCCGCGAGGAAGCCGACGAGGTCATAGGAACCCTGGGAAGGATGCCGCTTCCGCCCTATATCAAGCGCAAAGGAGAGGACGGCAGCGCCGATTTCGAACGTTACCAGACGGTGTATGCCGAAAAGACCGGGTCCATAGCGGCGCCGACGGCTGGCTTTCACTTTTCCGAAGATCTCCTCGGGCGCATCGCGGCCAAAGGCGTGGAGATCGTGAGGATCACGCTCCACGTGGGCATCGGGACATTTTCGCTCATTCATGCCGGTCTCGTCGAAGATCACCGGATGCACGGCGAGCGCTACGAGATGGACGAAAGATCGAAGGGGCTCATCCGGGAGGCTCGGCAGGAGGGTCGCCGCGTGGTGGCCTGCGGCACGAGTTCTGTGAGGACCGTGGAAACGGTGTTCGGCATGAACGGCAACGGTACGCTTTCCGGTGAGACGGAACTTTTCATCTATCCGGGCTACCGTTTTCACTGTGTGGACGCGCTGATCACCAATTTTCACCTTCCCCGCTCGACGCCTCTCATGCTCGTTGCCGCCTTCATGGGTGCCGGGCCGCTGAAGAAGGCCTATGCCGAGGCGATACGCGGGGGGTATCGGTTCTACAGTTACGGGGACGCGATGTTCATATCATGACGATGATAGAGATAGACCATACAGACGGGGCGGCGCGTTCGGGAAGGCTCATGACGGGTCATGGGACGATCGAAACGCCTGTTTTCATGCCCGTGGGCACCCAGGGCGTCGTGAAGGCCATGACCCATCGGCAGCTTGAAGAGCTTGGCGTCACGATGATCCTGTCCAATGCCTACCACCTCTACCTGCGTCCCGGTGACGAGCTCATCAGGAGGATGGGCGGCCTCCACAACTTTTCCGGGTGGGACGGTGCCATCCTTACCGACAGCGGAGGGTACCAGATATTCAGCCTCGGGGTCCTCAGGGAGATCAAGGAGGACGGCGTCCTTTTTCAGTCACACATCGACGGTTCCCGCCATTTCCTGACACCCGAGAAGATCGTGCTCGTCCAGGAGAACATAGGCGCCGACATAGCAATGTGCCTCGACGAATGCGTTTCCTATCCCTCCACCTTCGAATATACCAGCGAATCCGTTGAGTTGACGACGCGGTGGGCGCGGCGGTGCCTCGCGGCCCGGTCAGAAGAGGGGACGCAAAAGCTCTTCGGGATCATCCAGGGCGGCTTCTATCCCGATCTCAGGTTGCGTTCAGCGGAGGACATCCTTTCCCTCGATTTCGACGGTTTTGCCATCGGGGGCCTCAGCGTCGGCGAACCGAAGAGCCTGATGTGGGACATGGTGGACACGGTTGTCGGCCTTATGCCCGCGGGAAAACCCCGCTACATGATGGGCATCGGCCTTCCTGAAGACCTTCTGGAAGGTGTGAGGCGGGGCATAGACATGTTCGACTGCATCATTCCCACGCGTTTTGCCCGCAACGGCAGCCTCTTCACATGGGACGGCAGGATCAACATCAAGAACGCCCGCTTCACCGAGGACGGGGGGCCCATCCAGGAAGGATGCACCTGTTATACCTGCAGGACCTTTTCGAGGGCCTATCTCAGGCACCTCACGGTCTCGCACGAGCTGACCAGTTTCTACCTGAACACCATACACAATGTCCATTTCTACATGGAGCTTATGAAGAGGATCCGGAGCGCAGTCAGCGCCGGCACGTTCGACGCTTTTTATCACGATTTCAAGAGACGTTACGAAGGAGGTGAATCAGATGACAGGTATAGCGTATGCAATGGGTAGCAATCCCGCCGGCGGGGCCGGACAGGGGGGCGGTTCGTACATGTCGCTCATCTTTATCGCGGCGGTCTTCGCCATCTTTTACTTCATTCTCATCCGTCCGCAGCAGAAAAGGGCGAAGCAGCACAAGGACTTCCTGGAGAACCTGAAGAAGGGAGATAAAGTTATCACATCGGGTGGTTTATATGGTACAATAACGGGTATTTCCGATGACAGTGTCACCATTGAGATCGCCGAGAAAGTGCGTGTTAAAGTCGACAAGGGCACTGTGGTGCAGTATCAGAAGACACAATGAAAGGAGATGTGAACGTGGGAAGATATGAGAATATTGTTGTGCTCAGCCCTGACCTCGCGAAAGAGGAAGAAGACGATCTCATGAAGAGGATCCAGGGCAATCTTGAAAAGGCGGGCGCAACGATCGTCAAACTCGATGACTGGGCGGTGAGAAAGCTTGCCTATCCCATAAAGAAGAAGGACAAGGGCCATTACTTCTTTTACCTGCTTGATATGGACGAAGGCAGCGTCGCGACGATGGCCAAGTTCTACAGGACCCTCGACCCCGTGCTCAGGCACATGTTCGTTGTCGTTGACGACAAGAGCGAGGGACCGAAGAAACCGCCTGATCCCGTTGTGTTTGACGAGCTCGAAGGCGAGTTTTGATGAACAGGGTCTTTATGACGGGGAAGGTCGAGGCCATGCCCCGTGTCGTCTATACCCCGAAGGGGGACAGGTTCGTACTTTTCCCGCTGCGCGTGGGTGAGGGTGATTTCCTCATAGACGTGGAGTGTCCCGGAGATCCCGCGATGCCCCATCCCGACGCGGCACGGGGCCGCAGCGTAATGGTGTCGGGTATGCTCGTCCGAAAGAAACTGCGGTCGCGGGAGATGGTACAGTTGAAAGCACATAAAATTTTTTGGATGGAGGAATAGATGCCGAGACCAATGAGGACAACACGGTCCGATTCACCGAAAAAAAGGGTCTATGTGAGAAGAAGGGTGTGCAGGTTCTGCCAGGATTCCAACATAGTCATCGATTACAAGGACCCCAAGCTTCTCAAATCATTCATCACGGAGAGGGGCAAGATCATGCCCAGGAGGATGACGGGGACCTGCGCCAATCACCAGCGCAAACTGAAAGAGGCCATCAAGATGGCCCGCCACATCGCCTTTCTGCCCTTTACGACATTACTGAAATAACGGAGGCAACCGATGAAGCTCATACTCATTGAAGATGTCCAGGGTACAGGGAAAAAGGGCGATGCGGTGACCGTCAGGGACGGGTACGGGAGGAACTTTCTCGTTCCCAGGGGACTGGCCGTGCAAGCGACTCTAGGAAACGTGGCCCGCTTCGAGAACATTGTGCGCAGCGTTTCGAACAAAAAGGCGCGGGATCTTGAGACCGCCTCGGAGTTGAAAGCGAAGCTGGAGGAAACGACCCTGACGATCAAGAAGAAGGCCGGCGAGGACGGCAGGCTCTTCGGCTCCGTTACCCACAAGGACATTGTCGAGGCCGTCCAGGCCTTCTCGGGTGTGGAGGTGGACAGGAAGCTGATCCGCCTTGAGGAGCCGATCAAGTCGACCGGTTCGCACACGGTTGTGATCCACCTGCAGCCGGATGTCAACGCCGAGGTCAAGATCGAGGTGGAAAAAGAAGAGGCTTAAATGGCCCGGGTCCTAAAGAATGCCAGGGATGTGGCGGGCCCTGCCGCAGTGCGGGTTCCCCCCCAGAACATCGAGGTCGAGCAGTCATTGCTCGGCGGGCTTCTCATCGACCCGGAATCCATGAACAAGGTGGTCGACGTCGTCGGTCCCTCCGATTTCTATCGCGATGCCCATGGGAAGATCTTCGACCTCATGGTCCATCTCTACGAGAAGAACGATGCCATCGATATCATCACGGTAAGCAGTCTCGCGAAGGACAGGAACCTTGTCGAGGCCATAGGCGGCGTGACCTATCTCAACACCCTTGTGGACCTCATGCCGTCGGCGGCCAATGTCGCTTACTATGCCAGGATCGTAAAGGAGAAGTCCCTTGTCCGGACCATTATCAATGTGGCCACGGAGATCATCGAGAAAGGTTTCAACACCGAGACCGACATCGACACGTATATAGACGAGGCCGAGAAGCTCATCTTCCAGGTCTCGGAGAACAAGCTCAAGCCCACCTACCTGCCCGTCAAAGATTTTGTGATGGAGAACATAAAGACCATCGAGCGTCTCTATGAGAAAAAGCAGACGGTCACGGGGGTCCCCACGGGTTTCATCGACCTCGACAGGCTGACGAGCGGCCTGCAGCCCTCGGACCTCATCATTGTCGCCGGAAGGCCCAGCATGGGGAAGACCTCCTTTTCCATGAACATCGCCCAACATGTCTCCATGCTGAAAGAGAACCCCATCCCCGTGGGCATCTTCTCGCTGGAGATGTCCAAGGAGCAGCTCGTCACGAGGCTCTTGAGTTCCGAGTCCGAGATAGAGCATTCGAAGCTCCGCACGGGCACCTTCTCGCGGGAAGAGTGGCCGAAACTGGTCAGGGCCGCGGGGAAGCTCAGCGAGGCCCACATGTTCATCGACGACTCGCCGGCGCTGTCCGTCCTCGAACTGAGGGCGCGGGCGCGCCGCCTCAAGAAAGAGCACGACGTGGGTCTTATCGTCGTCGATTATCTCCAGCTCATGCGGGGGCGCTCGGGCGGGGGGGACCGCAGGGAACAGGAGATATCCGAGATATCACGGTTCCTCAAGGCGCTGGCAAAGGAGATCAATATCCCCGTCATCGCCATTTCACAGCTCAACAGGGCGCCCGAGACCCGCGAGAAGGAGAACAAGCGGCCGCGTCTTGCGGACCTTCGGGAATCGGGGGCCATCGAGCAGGATGCCGACGTCATCCTCTTCATTTACCGCGATGAAGTGTATAATAAGGACAGGGATGACAACAAGGGCGTCGCCGAGGTGATCATCGGAAAACAGCGGAACGGACCCACCGACACCGTGAAGCTGAGTTTTATCGATAAATGTGCCACGTTCAGGAACGGTTACTATCAAGATGACGAAGGGTGACGCCACGCGGTCCATGAACCTTCCCAATATCCTTTCCATATTCCGTTTCTTTGTCACATTCTATTTCATCTATGCCGTCTACCAGGGACGTATGCGCCTTGCCCTCTATCTTTTTCTCATCCAGGGCATATCGGACCTTCTTGACGGCTTCATTGCGCGGGTGACGGGATCGAAGACCGAGCTCGGCGCTTACCTCGACCCCATTGCCGACAAGACCATGCTCGTTGCCGCCTTCATCATGCTCTATGTCGTCGATATCATCCCGGGCTGGCTCACGGTCCTTGTCCTCGGAAGGGACGTTGTCATCGCTGCCGGTTACCTGGTCCTGTACCGCTACGCCAGCAACGTCAAGCCGAGGCCGACGATCTTCGGCAAGGTGACCACGGCATGCCAGATAGCAACCATACTGTACGCGCTCTGGTCAGCGGACAGGATCGACCTCGGGTCGTACAACACGGTGCTCTTC
>JAAYAK010000108.1 GCA_012719415.1 Syntrophorhabdus sp. | reverse complement strand
GAGAAGTACTATGGTCTCAAGACCATCGTCGAGGAGACCCTCGACAAGATTCGGGAACAGGCATTGACCCTTGAAAAGGACGAAAAGGACGAAGACGAAGATGAACGGATATCCATGGACCTTGTGGAAGAGGAGCCCGTCGTCCGATTCGTGAACAGTCTTTTGGCGCAGGCCCTTGCCGACAACGCGAGTGACATCCACGTGGAGCCTTCCAAGAACATCATGAGGGTCCGGATGCGGGTGGACGGGCGGCTCCGGGACGTCCCCAGCCCCGACAAGAAGATGTTCCTGCCCATTGTATCAAGGATCAAGATCCTTGCGGGCATAGATATAGCAAAGACGAGGACGCCTCAGGACGGCAGGTTCAACATCCGGGAGACCTCCCGCGAGGTCGGCGTCAGGGTTTCCACCTTTCCCACCATTCACGGCGAAAAGGTGGTCCTTCGTCTCCTCGACAAGAGCACCGCCCTCTACGGCATCGACAACCTCGGTTTCCTGAGGGACGACAAGGAGAAGATCAAGAGCGTGCTCAAGAGGCCCTACGGCTTCATTCTTTCCACGGGCCCCACGGGAAGCGGCAAGTCAACGACGCTCTATGCCATTCTGAACCACATCAATTCACCGGAGAAGAACATCATCACCATAGAGGACCCTGTCGAGTATACCCTGGAAGGCCTCGCGCAGGCCCAGGTCAACCCCCGCGCGGGGATGACCTTCGAGAGCGGTCTTCGCTCCATACTGCGGCAGGACCCCGACATCATCATGGTCGGCGAGATACGCGATCGTGAGACCGCGAATATCGCCGTCCACTCGGCTCTCACCGGACACCTCGTCCTGTCGACGCTCCACACCAACGATGCCGCGAGCGCCGTCACGAGGCTTGTGGAGATGGGGATAGAGCCCTTCCTCGTGACATCCTCCGTGAGCTGCGTCATCGGCCAGAGGCTTCTGAGGAAGATCTGCCCCGAATGCAAGGAATCCTATTATCCCACACCCTCCGTGCACAAGACCTTTCAGATACGGGAGGACGTGCTGCTCTACAGGGGGAAAGGCTGCCCCGCGTGCAAATACAAGGGATACCGCGGCAGGACGGGTGTCTACGAGGTCCTCATCATGGACGATGAGCTCAGGGAACTCATCATCAGCAGGGCGCCTGCCGAGGTCTTGAAGAAAAGGGCCCACGAAAAGGGCATGAGGGTCATGCGCGACGACGCCATCATGAAGGTCCTCTTCGGCACGACAACTCTCGAAGAAGCACTCAACGTGGTGCAGGAGGAGTAACGCTCATGCCATCCCGCTTCCTTTACCCTCTGTCATCCCATGCCCCTTTCACGTCGTCATCCCGGCGAAGGCCGGGATCGAGGAAATCCCTGCGAGACGAGAACCACGTTGACACAGCGAGGTACAAGGCATAACCATGCCGACATTCGCATATAAAGCGAGAGACGAACGAGGCCTTCTGGTCCAGGGAAACATTGAAGCGCCGACCCAGCGGGACGCCATGACGCAGCTCGACGCCATGGGGTATATCCCGGTGTCGGCAAAGGAGACCGGGGCGAAAAGCGCAACGTCAGTCGACGATTTTCTCTTGCGTTTCCAGAGGATCAAGCATGACGACCTCATCTTCTTCACCCGCCAGTTCCAGACAATTGTACGTTCCGGTATTCCCATAGTAGCTGGGCTTCGCGCTCTCGAAGAACAGACCACGAATCAGAGACTGCAGAAGGCGATCAAGAATGCTGCGCAGGAAATCGACAAAGGTTCCAGCTTGTCTGACGCTCTGGGAAGGCAGAAGGGTGTTTTTTCCGAGATCTATGTCAGCATGGTGCGGTCAGGTGAGACGAGCGGCAACCTCGAAGAAGTACTTGAACGGTTGTCAGGACTTCTCGAGTTCCAGATGAGAACGAAAGAGACTATCAAGTCCGCCATGAGGTACCCTGTATTTGTTGTAAGCACGCTCGTTACAGCGTTCATTGTTCTTGTCAACCTTGTTGTTCCGAAATTTGTTCCCATGTTCAAGAGCTCAAAAGTGGCGTTGCCTCTTCCCACTCAGATACTACTGGTCATTAATGACATCTTCCAGAAGTACACAACTGTGGTCATAATCATCCTGGTCGCTTTGGTTGTTGGCTTCTTTCTGTATAAACGCACGGCAAACGGGAAATACACCATCGACGTCATAAAGCTCAAGATTCCGCTTATTGGCGTCATAATCTTGAAAACCTGCATGAGCAGGTTTGCCTTCACCCTGGAGAACTTGGTCAGTTCAGGTATTCCTATCATACGCACGCTTGATATAGTATCGCGCACGGTGGGCAATGAGTTTATCGCAAAGAAGGTCCTCCAGATATCAGCCAGTATCGAAAAAGGAAAAGGCATATCAAGACCATTGAGGGACGCCAAGATCTTCCCTCCCCTTGTCATCCATCTCATAGCTACCGGTGAGGAAACAGGTTCGCTGGAGGAAATGCTCAAGGAGATCTCCAGTCATTATGATCGGGAAGTTACGTATACGGTCAACAGGCTTTCAGCATACATCGAGCCGATTCTTACGGTTGGTCTTGCCGGAATGGTTCTTTTTCTCGCCCTCGCGATCTTCATGCCGTGGTGGGATATGATGAAGGCCATGCGGGGTGGCGGTTGAAAGGGTTTTTCAGGGATCCCGGGAACCTGCGGTACAGCCTCAACACAGTGGTGCCTCTCGTAGCCTTTCTGACAAGCCTTTTTTCCATCGCCATAGCCCTCAACGTCATCGCTTCAGCCAGGAGCAACGCGGTGTGGTTCTGGATCTTCGGCGTCTGTCTTTTCTCTTCCCTCTGCGGGCTGATCGTTGTGAGGGCCATCACGCAGCCCATCAACGACCTCGTCAAAAAGGCGGAGCAGTTTGTCCGGCTCGAGGAATTCAGGAAGGAACGGGGCCAGATGATGGAGGTCTACAAGCTCATCGAGCGCCTTATGGACCATGTCCAGACACGGGCCGATGAGGGCGAGCGCACAACCCTCATCGAGAGCATGGAGAAGCTGGACTACATAATCCCCCTGGGCTACATGTCCCTCATGGTTGCCCATGAGGTGAGAAACCCTCTCAATACCATTACGGGCATGAGCGAGCTCCTGCAACAAAGGGTGACCGATGAGTCCCAGAAACGGTACATAGTCGCCATGCTGGAGGCCTCGAAGAAGATAGACGTCTTTACCCGTGAGCTTCTTGACTTCACGGACAACGAACTTGCCCTGGAACGATTCAACATCTATGAGGTCATCCATGATTCCGTGAACGCCATAAAGCAAGACTACCGGGATGTTCAGATAGACTATCCCAGAAAGGGCGATCTCCTCTGTTTAGCCGACAGGACCAAGCTCTACCAGGTGGTCCACAATATCCTCAAGAACGCTGCCGGTTACGAGAAGGGCGGCGGTACGGTCAAGATCGGTGTGAAGGGCGACGAGACGAAGATCTCGATAATCGTCTTCAACAGGAGCTCAAGGATCCAGGAAAGCGAATACGAGTCCATCTTCAAACCCTTCTATACAAGGAAGAAGGGCGGCAAGGGCCTCGGGCTCTTCATCGGCATGCGGAATATGAAGCTCCATGGAGGAGACATCGCGGTGGACAGCGGAGATGAGGGCACGACCTTCACGATAGAGCTGCCGGTGAAAAAGAAGGAACGGATGACCGGGCGCAGCGGGGCCATCGCCGGCCGAAAGGAAATAGAGGCGTGAACGAGCGGATAATCATCATTGAGGACGATCAGGGCGTACGGTTCTTCCTGGAGGAGGCCTTGCAAGGTGAAGGCTACAAGGTGAGTTCCTTCGAGAGCTACGAAGACGCCATGAGATCCATAAACAACGGCACGGGCCTCGTAATCATGGACATCAGCCTGCCCGGCATGGATGGCCTTTCGGCCACCACCGACATCAAGAAGAGATACGACGTGCCGATCCTGATCATAACAGCCTACGGGACCAAGAAGAACGCGCTGGAAGCGATAAAGAGGGGCGCCACGGACTTCTTCGTGAAGCCCATACTTCTCGATGAACTGAAGGTCATGTTGAGAAGGGTCCTGGGTACGAGAAAGCTGAAGAAGGAAGTGGAGCAGCTGCGGGAGAGGGAGCTGGAAAACCACGTTTTTCACGGTGTCGTCGGCAAGTCCCCGCAGATGAAAGGGATCTTCAAAGAGGTCGAAAAGGTGGCCGGCAAAGGCCTCAGCATTCTCATAACAGGTGAGACCGGTGTCGGCAAGGAAGAGATAGCGAAACTCGCCCATCTTCTGTCAAAACGGAAAGGGGAATTCGTTGTCGTCAACTGTGCCTCCATACCGGACAACCTTCTGGAAAGCGAGCTCTTCGGGTACGAAAAGGGGGCGTTCACCGGGGCTGTCCAGCAGAAGGCGGGGAAGTTCGAGGTCGCCCACGGGGGCACCATCGTCCTTGACGAGATAGGCGAAATGAGCCCCTATCTCCAGGCAAAGCTATTGAGGGTTGTGGAGAAGCAGGAGATCGAGCACCTGGGGTCGACGAAGACGAAAAAGGTGGACATTCACGTTGTTTCCACGACGAATCGGGTTTTGGAAAGCGAGATCAAGGAAGGCAAGTTCCGCGAAGATCTCTATTTCAGGCTCTCCCAGATCCACATCGACATACCTCCCTTGAGGGAAAGACGCGAGGACGTTGAGGTCCTTGTGGACTATGTCCTGCACAGCATCGAGAAAGAAACGGGCCGGGTGATCACAATATCCGACGATGGCGTGGAGCTTCTCATGAACTACCCCTGGCCCGGCAACGCCAGGGAACTGATAGGCATCATCAGGAGGGCCTCCGTCATGAGCGATGGTGACATCATAGGTCTTGACGACCTGCCTCTTCATCTCCGGGCGGAACAGCCTCTCTCGAGCCCCGTGTATTCCGACCAGTCTCTGGATGATGCCATATCGGTCCTGGAGAAGAGCATGATCGTTGACGCCCTCAAAAAGGTCCAGGGGTCGCAGGCGAAGGCGGCGAAGCTTCTCGGGATATCGGAGCGCAGCATGTGGTATCGGGTAAAGAAATACGAGATAGAAACATGATGGAGCTACAAAAATTGTTGTTCTTCTTTACAAAAATTGTTGTTCTTTCACAGCTTGACGCCTGTCGCTGACGCTTCCCGGGAGTGGGACCCCTTTCGGGAACGATTTTCATCGGGTGTCAACCGTTGGTATTGTTATATCTGTTGCAATTTAGAATGCTCTAAGGTATAAAGAAAAGATCTCAACACATTGCCTGTATTGGATGATTCGATGGCGGCACAGAATTTGCACTAACCTTAAGGTACATTGCAGCAGAACGCGCTACCAGGAGGCACACCAATGAAGACGCTCAAGAACAATAAAGGTTTTACGCTGATAGAACTGATCATCGTCATAATCATCATCGGCATACTCGCGGCGGTTGCGGTGCCGAAGTACATGGAAATTAAAGAGCAGGCATCACACGCATCGGCTCAGGGTATCCTCGCGGCATTAAGGGGCGCAAGTGCGCTTTACTATGCCGAGGCGAACCTGAAAGGTTCCGGGAACTACGATATGGTAACGCTTATAGGCAGCGGCACTATAGTAGGTGCTGCCAATATACAGGGTGTCACATCATCAGCTGTTGGGGCGAAGACCTTCTCATTCTTTCTCCCGGGTGGGTACACGTATACTTTTACTATCCTTACCGACGCTGCTTTGCCAACAACTCCAGCTGGCATAGTTTGTACCTCTTGGGTGGCCGCTGCCGGTGACGTGCAGACTTGCGCTAACTGGTGATTCCGGAGAATATGAGGTTGTTCTGATTTTTCGATTTTGTCCGTAATCTATATACTGCTATTTACCTGCATCAGTTGTCTTTTCTTCCATCCGGTCTTGTCGGGTGTCCTTGTGTTTTCGGAGCGAGATCTCGCTCCTTTCTTTATTCCTCCCAGGCTTCTCTGGGTGTCGGTTGTACAGTCGGGCGAAATGCCATTGTGGAATCCCTATAACTACAGCGGAATCCCTCTTCTGGCAACTCTGCAGCCTGGTGTCTTTTACCCGCCGCATGTTCTTTATCTTCTTTTACCTTTTAATATCGTTTGGAACTGGCTGATCGTCCTTCATTTCGCTCTCGCGGGTGTCGGTGTATACTTTCTGCTCCAATATCTCAAGGTGTCGCGTGCCGGCTCATTTGTCGGGGGCATTGTCTTCATGCTCTCGGGATATCTTGTGTCCGTGCATAACCTCTTGCCTCACCTCTTATCGGTGTCATGGTTCCCGCTTGTGGTCCTTTTCTTCATAAAGTCTCTCGATAGTGGTCGGGCGCGACATATCATCTTAACCGCAGTGTTTCTTGCCATGGAATTCCTTGCCGGGGCACCCGAGATTGTCATGTTGACCATACCGGTCATGCTCATGTTGGCACTGTTCGGGAAGACGATTGTCGCCAAGGATGTAGCATTGCTGTTTCCATGGAAAGTGTTCTTCCTCGTTGTCTTCTTGTTTTCCCTCCTTGTCTCTGCTCAATTCCTGCCTTTTTACGAGCTGAAGCAGCATAGTATACGGGTTACGGGTTTGCCATACAGAGAGGCGATAACCTGGTCATTGGCCTGGAAGGACTTTGTGCAGTTCTTTTTACCAGACCCTTTTGGATATGGCCAGAGTGATCAGAAGTACTGGGGCAACCAATCCTGGCTCAAGACAATCTATCTGGGAATGGTTCCCTTTGTTCTGTCTGTCTTCTATTCCATTGGAAGGGACAGGAAACGATGGCTATTGCTCGGGCTCGTTGTCCTGTCTTTGATCTTTGCACTCGGGGGCAACACCCCGCTTTACAAGGTTCTGTACAAGATTCCACCTTTTAGCGGGATACGGTATCCTGTGAAGTTTCTTTTTCTGTTCTTCTTTGTTGTCTCAGTCACTGCCGGGTTTGGATTTGACAGTCTTCGCGAACAGGTGGAGAGGGGAGAGCAGAAGACAAGAATACTCGTTAAATGCTTTCTGGGCACAGGTATCGTGTTCCTGCTGATCTGGGGATGCGCAAACGTTTTTGATGGGCATATATCCGGATATCTTAACGAGCATGGCATCAAACCGCCTGTCTTTAATGAAATATGGTTCAATCTGCACAACCTCAAGAGGTTCTTGTTCATCTCCTTCCTGTTTTGTGTGATGCTCTACCTGTACCTGCGCGCAAACAGCAGAAAATGGATCGGGGTTGGTATTGTCGTGGTCCTGGTGATCGACCTGTTTCTTGCAAATTACGGATATTACGGGAGAGTTCCTTGGAAATGGTTTACTGCAAAGACCGGGTTCGTAGAAGCTTTGTCTGCAAACAGAGAAACCAGCCGATACTTTGTGACGCCGAAAACTGAAAAGGATTTTGAGTATGTTCTATATGGGAAGCCCATTGCATCTTCTCCGTACGCGTCGATGTTCATGCTGTACAGTGTCGGAGGTGCAGAGGTCATGAGGGTGTTCTACGAAGACCTTTTCACGACTATTAGTTCATGCGGAAGAAAGATTGAAACAGGTCAGAGGTATTTTGATCTTACTGGTACGAGGCATATCATCACGTCTTATGAGGTAAAGGACGAGGGTTTCAGGCTTGTCAGGCAGGAGACGCTGGGCGACAAGAAGGCATACCTTTATGAGTACGTGAGACATTCAAGGCGATCTTTTGTTTGCGGCAAGGGGCACTTTGTCGAAAGTGATCAGCGCGTCATCAACATGCTGCGAGATGAGAAGATCGATCTGAAGAGAGAAGTGGTGATCTCGGATCCCCACAGAAGAGGGACCAAAGGCGATGCGCGGACTATGGGAAAGGCGGACATCCTGTCCCTGAGGCCTAACGAAGTTGTTTTAGCTGTTGCATCTGACAACGAGGCCTTCCTGTATTTGAGCGACACCTACTACCCCGGATGGCGGGCCTATGTGGACGGGAGAGAGACCAAGATATACCGGGCCAATCTGGCGTTCAGGGCCATCGAGGTGCCGAAAGGGAGGCATACCGTTGTGTTCAGGTATGTACCCATGTCCTTCTACATTGGCCTTGTCCTGACCCTCATTGGGATAGCGCTGTGCGTGTGGTTGTGGCGCCGGGACGGAAGAAAGGCGGTCGTGCCGGGTGTTTGGCAGGAAGGCGACATTCCCGGGAGCGAGAACGCAGGGACATGAAAGCTGAGAAGAAAGGCTTTGCCCGCTGGCAGGAATATGCGGCAAGGAAGACTGCCGTCAGGGTGAATATCCTTGTCCCGGCAGAGTTGAAGAGGGGCAGGGTCCTTGATATTGGCTGCGGGTTTTTTCGCAATCTTTCCACCGAAACGAGCTTTTCCGAGAAATACGGCCTTGATAAGGGGATCGATAGGGCGGTCAGGATGGAGTTGAAGAAGAGGCATGACCTTGCCCTCGTCGATGTGGACCTGGAATATTCCGCGCGCGTGCCATTCGGCAGCGACTTCTTTGAGGTTGTTGCAATGGCGGCCGTTCTGGATCGCATGGAACCAACAAGGGTACTTCGTATCCTGCAGGAGATCGAAAGGGTTCTCAAACCGGGAGGTGTGGTCATCATTACGGTGCCTGCCAGATGGACCAGGGGATTACTGGGATTTCTCGTCAGGGTCAACATCATCAAGCGGACTGAGGTCCGGGAGCACAAAGCCGTCTATACGGGGAAACATCTCCTGGCGATACTGGGGCAGGCCGGATTCCAGAAGTCATCCCTGACATCGGGGCATTTTCAGTTCTTTACCGGCACATGGGTGCGGGCAAAGAAGGTGCACAACCGCTTCGAGCTTGAAGAGCTTGAGCCTTTGGAAACGTGATTCCAAAAAAACCTCTTTAAAAAACGTTCCCAATAGTACTATTATACAAGTGTTCGGGACAGTCACGTATGGAAACCATTCTTCTCACAGAGGATGACGTCGCTCTCAGGGCGCAGTTGCGGTTCGCGCTGGAGGAGCGGTACGAGGTCCTCGAGGCCGGGGATGTCCGGAAGGCCATCAACCTTCTCGGCAAGCACGAGGTCACCCTTGCCGTCCTGGACCTGGGGCTTCCCCCCCACGAGAACACGCCCGATGAGGGGTTGAGGCTTCTCCATTACATCCTCGAGAACTTCGGCATCAAGGTCATAATCCTCACGGGACAGAAGACGGAAAGCGCCGCCCTGGAGGCCATCAAGTCGGGGGCCTTCGACTACCTGGTCAAGCCCGCCTCCATTGAACAGGTCCTCTTTTCCATAGACCGGGCCATTCTCTTCCGCGACACGGAGCGCAAGTTGGAAGAGCAGGGCCTGGCGAAGATCACCTTCGGTATCGAGGTGGGCAAGGGGCTTCAGCCTGCCCGTGAGGAGGCGGAGAAGAACATCATCCTGAAGGTGCTCAAGGATACCAACTTCAACGTGTACAAATCCGCCAAGTTGCTTGGCGTCAAGAGGGAGAGTG
>JAAYAK010000107.1 GCA_012719415.1 Syntrophorhabdus sp. | reverse complement strand
GGACGGCAATTCCATCGCCGGGAAATTCGATATGGTCGATGCCATCCTGAACGACCTCGGCGACACGGCCACCGTTTTCATGAAGGATGGCGATGACTTCCTGAGGGTCTCCACGAACGTGAAAAAGCCCGACGGTTCCCGTGCCATTGGCACCAGGCTGGGAAAGGACAGCGCCGCCTATGCTCCGGTCACACAGGGAAGATCATACGTTGGCGACGCGGACATACTCGGCAAGCCATATCTCACAAGCTACGAGCCTCTCAAGGGGGCGAACGGGGACGTGATCGGCATACTGTATATCGGGATTCCCAAGGAACAGGCCCATCATCTGGCATCGAAGACCTTGAAGGATACGATCATGTTGAGCGCCCTCATAGGGATCATCGTGATCGCCGTTTTCGTCTTCTTTTCCATCGGGCT
Source organism: Syntrophorhabdus sp. (assembly GCA_012719415.1). Classification (NCBI taxonomy): domain Bacteria; kingdom Pseudomonadati; phylum Thermodesulfobacteriota; class Syntrophorhabdia; order Syntrophorhabdales; family Syntrophorhabdaceae; genus Syntrophorhabdus; species Syntrophorhabdus sp. Next base: position 13,879 of record JAAYAK010000107.1, on the reverse strand, counting down.
CTTCAGAAGGGTCGTGATCGGACCGATCACACGCATGGTGGGCGCCCTCGAGGATATCGCCCAGGGTCAGGGCGATATCACGAAGAGGATAGAGGTGTCGTCGCAGGATGAGATGGGCAGGATGGGGCAGTACTACAACACCTTCATCGAGAAGCTTCACGGCACCATGAAGACCGTGGCGCGGGACAGCGACACGATAGCCGCGGCCGCGGACAACCTGAGCGCCGATTCGAGCCAGATGACGCGGGAGGCCGAAAAGACCCTCGAGCAGGCAAATTCACTCGCTGCCGCGACGGAGGAGATGTCCAAGACAACGTCGGAGATAGCACACAACTGCGTGACTGCCGCAGCAAGCTCGGAGAAGACCAGCGAGGCGGCCGCCCAGGGAGAGAACATCGTGAAGGATACCATCGGCGCCATGAACAGGATAAGTGAGATGGTCAAGGCCTCGGCGGCCACGGTGGAAAACCTCGGCAGCCAGTCCGAAGAGATCGGAAAGGTCGTCGACCTCATCAATGATATTGCCGACCAGACCAACCTTCTCGCCCTCAACGCCGCGATCGAGGCGGCGAGGGCCGGCGAGCACGGCAGAGGCTTCGCCGTGGTGGCCGACGAGGTCCGCAAGCTGGCGGAAAAAACGGGCCTCGCGACAAAGGACATAAAGACCAACGTTGACGCCATACAGGAACAGGTGGGCAAAACGGTGGAAACGATCGAAAAGGGGGTGCAGGAGGTCGAAGTCGGCACCAACGACGTTCGCTCCCTCGAAACGAACTTCAAGAGCATGTTCGAGCAGATCAACAATGTGACGGAGCAGGTCCGGCAGATAGCGGTCGCGTCCGAAGAACAGTCCATGGCAACGAACGACATCTCCGAGAGCATCCAGAGGATCTACGCCGCCGTGCAGGAGATGACGAAGAGGATCGAAGGAAACGCCTCGGCCTCTTCACAGTTCGCCGACCTTTCTGGCGAGCTGCAGGGGCTGACGAAGCAATTCATACTCTAGACATTTCCGCCTGCCGTCCCCCACCCCTAGCCGGCAGGCGGCCCTAAAGCTCCATTAGCTTGACAGGGGATGGTCTGCCCTACTATAGTGTGGTTGTCGGTCCGTCCCCTATGACTGCGATGAAGAGCGATACCGTCAGGCACTACTACATAGACAATCTGCGGACCATGGTCATCATGCTGGTCATTCTGCTGCACCTCGCCGTGACCTACAGCAACCTCGGCAGGTGGTACTACAATGAGCAACAGGTGCCGGGATTGTTCGGTCAGGTATTCTTCGGCCTCTTCCAGACATTCGTCCAGGGGTTCTCCATGGGGATGCTGTTCCTGGTGGCCGGCTATTTCACACCGGGGGCGCTGGACCGAAAGGGCGTTGCCCGCTTTGTGAAGGAACGCTGGAGACGGCTGGGTTTGCCGGCGCTTGTCTACCTGCTGGTCGTGACCCCTTTCATCTGCTGGGTGGAGGTACCGGCGTGGAGGGGCGGAGCGTCGAACTTTCTCGACTATTACCGGGGATATCTCATGTCCGCCGGGATGAACCTGCTCGGTATCGGACCCATGTGGTTTGCGGTGGCACTGCTCATCTTTTCAATCGTATACGCGCTCCTGCGCGTCGTCAGGCCCCCGGCGGCGAGCACCGGTGCGGGGCGGCGGGACAATGGAAGCTTCCACGTGCTCATCGCGCTGATCCCGGTCGTTACCGCCGGGGCGTTCCTCCTGAGACTCGCCTTCCCCCTGGGAACCATCTTCTGGGGAATGCAGCTCTGTCACTTCTCCCAGTACATTATCCTCTTCATTGCCGGAATACTCGCCTGGCACACACAGTTCCAGGAACGGATAACGTCGGCGGCCGGCAGGAGGTGGCTGACAGCGGGGATCGTTCTCGGTTTTCCCGTCCTCTTCCTCATCAAATGGATGGCCGGGGTCTATCATTCCCCGGCTGAGGCCGCGCACCTGAAAAGCGCCTACGCCAGCCTCGCGGGGGGAGTCTCCTGGCTGAGTCTTTCCTTTGCCCTGTGGGAGTCCTTCGTCGCCGTCTCGATGACGGTGGGCCTCATGGCCCTTTTCCGCGACAAGCTCAACAACGGCGGCGGTCTTGCCCGGAAACTGTCCGACAGCTCCTTTGCCGTCTACGTGTTCCACCCGCCGATGATCATCGCCGTGAGCCTGGCGCTGCAAACGCTCGTCGTCGCCCCCGTCATCAAGTGGGCCATCGCCGGCCTTGTCTCCGTCCCCCTGTGCTTCCTGCTGGCATATCACGTCCTGCTCCGGGTACCGGTCCTGAAGAGGATCCTCTAGAACGACGAGACGTCCGTCGGTCGGTGGTTTCGAGACCAGGTAGATCGTCCTCACGACGGTGGGCGTACCACAAGACGTCCCGCCTATTGGGTCTTCCCGGAGGATTGGACGATCTTCCCGGAAAAGCGTGCTGTCAGCATGGGCCCCAGGAATGCCGTGACCACCATCAACACGATGACCGTATTGAGAACAGGCATATTGATGAGGTGCTCCCCCTGGCCGTTGACGGTGTTATAGGCAACCAGGGCGGCCGCAAGCGTCGCCGCAACCTGAGGCAGGGACAGGGACCAGATAAGGAGACCTTCCTGTCTGGAAAAGCGATATATCCTTTTGACCAGGAAGGCCGCGATGAATTTGGAAGCTATGAGGCCACCGACGACAGCTATCACCAGCGGGGCGTTATCCAGCATTGTCAGCGCGAAGACCTTCAGATCGATCAGGAAGCCGATGTTGAGGTAGAAAAAGGGGATGAAAAGATTCAGTCCCAGGAATTCCAGCTTCTCGAACCCTTTGGCGCGTTTCGCCACCGGCCCGATGGCGAGGCCTATCATAAATGCCCCGACAATGGGCTCGAGGTGAATGATCTCGGCCCCGAAGGCGGCCAGGATCATGAGGAAAAGCACCAGGGAGAACTGCTGTTCCTCCACAGCCTTGAACCTGGATAGCAGCCAGTTGCCAAGGCGTCCTATGCCGATGATGACCAATGGCACATAGATCAGCAGCAAAACTAGCTGGATCGCGACGGACGACGCGGAAAACCCGCTTTGATGGATCTCGAGACAGACCGCCAGAACCAGCAACGAGCCGACGTCCGTAAAGACCGTGGCCCCGGTGGTGATAACAACGGGATCGCTCCTGGAAATGCCCATCTTCTGGGTTATCGGGAAACCCAGGAGGGTGTGGGAGGCCAGGAGCGAACCGATGAGCAGGGCTGCCACCCAATAATACCCGAAGAAAAACCCGATGATGACGCCTGTCAGGCAGGGTAGCGCAAAAGTCAGACCTCCAAACAACAGAGAGCGCTTCCAGATCCTTTTGAAAAGCGAATGATCGATCTCTATACCGGCAAACATCATGAGCATCAATTTGCCCACATCGGCCATGAAATTTGAAACAACAGGGGTTTCCGGTATGATCCTGAGTCCATGATAGCCGATGACAATACCCGATATGAGCAGGCCCACGACACTCGGCAGAGAGAATCGCCGGCAAACCATCGGCACGACCAGCAGAAGGAACAATACAATGGACAGGCGAGCCATTGGTGGGAAGCTCTGGAAAAATTCAGTCACCTGCGGCATAGGAAGGCCCTCTAAACACATTCCTCCAGGGGAAAAGTGAACGCCCTGATACCGACATCGGGGTACTGTGCTTTCAGACCCCGCACGACCTCAAGAAGAGCGGGGAGCTCCTCATCGGAAACAGGGATGAAGATGGCGTTGGCCTTGCCGCTCGACCTGGTCCCTTTATACAGTTTCAAATAGGACCTGACGCCGGCCCCCGCGAAGGCCTCCGTGATCGGCTCATCGAAGTAATCGTCATAACCCATAAAGAACATCTTCATAGTCCCTCCTTCTCCGTACGAAAGAATCTCGCGTTCCTGAGGATATGTATGGTCCGTCTACCTTCTGAGACTATTACAGATATGCTGAAATAGCAACAAAAGGCGGCTCGGGCCGCCCTTCCGCCAGTTCCTCACCACCTCCACCTCAGTCCCACCGTCCCCGCGTGCTGCGTGGTGTCCCCGGAGAAGCTGCCGTCGTAGGTGAGGTTGAGGGAGATGTTCTCCTTCGCCTCAAAGGCGAGCGAGAGAGAGGCACCCAGGGAGTCCCTGTGGGGCCTGTCTCCCCGTGCCGTGAAGGTGGAGAGGGGATAGCCGGCAAAGGAGGCGTCAAGGGCGTAGTCGTCGTTCGCGAACTCGTGGTCCCAGGTCATTCTCAGCGCGGGGGTGAGGGTGCCTGACGATACCCGGTAGTCCTTCGTGAGCCTCACGCCCAGGGAGGACATGAGCGAGGAGGTGGTGTCGGAGCCGGCATTGAGACAGAGAGCCCCGGCGTCCCTCTCGGTGAAGCCGTCCCGCATGAGGGAGATGCCCGTAAGGGATACGAGGGGGATGATGTCGACAGGTGGTGTCGCAATGCGGTACCCGCCTTCCAGGTATCCCCCCAGGGTCTGACCCGCATAGGAGGCCTTCGCCCGTCTCGATATCGTCCCGAAGGATATGTCCCTTGTCGTGTCGTAGCGGTTGTACCCGTAGGCGGCGATGGCGGAGAGGTAGAAGGGGTTCATCCTGTAGATGCCGTAGAGGGAGCCCTGGTAGGAGGATATGGTGGCATCGTCGGAGAGGTCCTTCATGTCGACCTTCGTGTGGGAGTACCCCAGGGAGGCGCCGAGAAGAAAAGACGAACCTATCTGCCTGTCGAAGCCTGCCGCGAACCCCGCCATGTCGGAGTCGTACCGGGAGGATATGTCGTTGCCCCTCCTCTGTCCCAGGCTGCCGTAGCCCTCGGCCCAGAGGCCCCGGGAGGAGGGATCGCTGCCTTTTGCCGCGTTCGCGAGGGCCGCCATGAGGGTGTTGCCCGCATCGGAGCCCGTGTCGGTCCTCGAGGCGAGCAGGGCGGGACGGCCGGCAAAGGACGACCGCGGTCCACCGGAGAGAAACCCTCCCATCCTCCCGGAGATGACACCCATGTACCCCCGGAAGGAGGAGAGGGAGGCACCGGTCAGGGCGGTGTGGACAAGGCCCCCCATCTGGTCGTAGGCACCCCGTGCGGAGGGGGCGGTCATGCCGAGGAGGGTGTTGAGCACCGTCGCCATGTCTCCCGTCGCGCTGCCGGACACCCTGTCGAGGGAGGACGCCACGGAGTACTGGTTGGAGGTGTCGGCCACGTCGGCGAAGCCCGTCGTGTTCCTCGTGAGGAGGAGGTACACGTTCGTGGGGTCGTAGGTCAACGAGGGGATGAGGAAGGCGAGACTACTCGTCACACCGCCGAATGTCCCGACGACGCTCCCGGCGGTGAGGATGGTGTAGGTGGTGCTCACGTTGTAGGTCCCCGACCCGGCGAGGACAGAGACGGTGCCACCGTTCAAGGTCGCAGTCCCCGTGACGACGAGCTTGTCCGACTGGCCCGCCGCGTTCACCTCCACCTGGTAGGTTGACCCCGCGTTGTGGGTGTAGTCGCCGGTGATCGTCATCGTGCCGATGGAGTTGCCCGGGGCGAGGGTGCCGGAGTTGGTGACGTTGCCGGTTATCGTGCCGGAACCCGAGAGGGTGCCTGAATTGGTGACGTTGCCGGTGAAGGCGCTGTTGGTGGTAAGCGTTCCCGAGTTGGTGATGGTGCCGGTGAAGGTGCCTGTGTTGGTGAAGGTGCCTGTGCTCGAGAAGGTGCCTGTGCTTGTTATGGTGCCAGGGTTGGAAAAGGTACCGCTGTTGGTGATCGTACCGGAGTTTGTGAGCGTACCCGCGTTCGTGAAGGTGGCTCCCGCCGCGTTGGTGATGGTGCCGGAGTTTGCCTGGGTGTGCCCCGCCGCGTTCGTGAGGGTGGCGTAGTTCGTGAGGGTGCCGCCGGCGTTGAGGTTCACGGTGCCGCCGGTGGTACCGTTGAAGGTGAAGTCCCGGCGGAGGATGAGGGACCCGGTGTTCGTGAGGGTCCCGCCGGTGAAGTTGTAGGAGCTGCCGGAGGCGAGTTCGAGGGTGCCGGCGTTGGTGAGGGTTCCGTCATTGGTGAGGGTTCCGTTGCTCGTGATGGTGCCGCCGGCGTTGTTGGTAAGTGTTCCCGAGTTCGTGAGGGTGCCGCCGGCGGTGTTGGTGATGGTGCCGGAGTTTGCCTGGGTGTGCCCCGCCGCGTTGGTGAGGGTCGCGTAGTTCGTGAGGGTGCCGCCGGCATTGAGGTTCACGGTGCCCCCGGTGGTACCGTTGAAGGTGAAGTCCCGGCGGAGGATGAGGGACCCGGTGTTCGTGAGGGTCCCGCCGGTGAAGTTGTAGGAGCTGCCGGAGGCGAGCTCCAGAGTGCCCGCGTTCGTTATGGTACCCGGGTTCGTGAGGGTACCGTTGTTGGTCAGAGTGCCATCGGCGTTGTTGGTGAACGTGCCGTTCGCATTGAACGTTCCGTTGTTGGTGAACGTGCTGTTGTTGATGAGCGGACCCGCAAGAAGATCGGTCAGGGTACCCTCATTGGTGAGTGTTCCGTTGTTGGTGAGAGTGCCTGAAACGAGAAAGGTGCCGCCGGCGTTGTTGGTGACCGTGCCGCCGGCGTTGTTGGTGAACGTGTTGCCGGAGCCGTGGGTAAAGGAACCGGAGTTGGTGATGGTGCCGGAGTTGGTGCAAGCGCCGTCACTGAGGGCGAACATATTGACACCGGAGCTGTTGGTGATGGTGCCGGAGTTCGTGAGATAGAGGAAACCAGAGCTACCAGAGTTGGTGATGGTGCCGGAGTTGGTCAGCGAGTGGTAGTTAAGCACTCCGGAGTTGATGATGACATTCGTATTGTTAAAGCTGCCCGAACCCTGGCTCTTCAGCGTCCCGGAGTTGATGAGGGTGCCATGGTTGGTGATGGTGCCCCAATTATCCTGCGTGTGCCCCGCCGCGTTCGTGAGGGTGGCGTAGTTCGTGAGGGTGCCGCCGTTGAGGTTCACCGTGCCGCCGGTGGTACCGTTGAAGGTGAAGTCCCGGCGAAGGATGAGGGACCCGGTGCTCGTGAGGGTGCCGCCGGTGAAGTTGTAGGAGCTGCCGGCGCCGAGCTCGAGGGTGCCGGCGTTGGTGAGGGTTCCGTCATTGGTGAGCGTGCCGTTGTTCGTTATGGTGCCCGCGGCGTTGTTGGCAAGTGTTCCCGAGTTCGTGATGGTGCCGCCGGCGGTGTTGGTGATGGTGCCCGCGTTCGCCTGGGAGTGCCCCGCCGCGTTCGTGAGGGTCGCGTAATTCGTGAGGGTGCCGCCGGCGTTGAGGTTCACGGTGCCCCCGGTGGTACCGTTGAAGGTGAAGTCCCGGCGGAGGATGAGGGACCCGGTGTTCGTGAGGGTGCCCCCGGTGAAGTTGTAGGAGCTGCCGGCGCCGAGCTCGAGGGTGCCCGAGTTTGTGATCGTCCCGGTGTTCCCCAGCGTGGCACCGGAGGAGTTGGTGAAGGTGCCCTCATTGGTGAGCGTGGTGCCGGTATCGGTCCAGATGTCAGCGCTGTTGTTGATGGTGCCCTTGTTCGTGAAGGTGTCGTAGTTGTCGATACTGCTCGAGCCCGTGTTGTTGATGATACCCGTCGAGCTGTTCGTGAATTTCCCGAAGTTCTCGATATAGCTCGCCCCCGTGTTGGTGATCGTCCCCTCATTTATCATGATGGCGGTTTTGCCGCCCGTGAGGCTGTCGTTGTAGATCCACCCGGAGCCGGAGTTCACGATGGTTCCCTTGTTCGTGAAGGTGGACCCGCTGTTGGTCTCGATATCGCCGGCATTGCCGCTGTTGTTGATAGTGCCCTCATTGGTGAAGGTGCTCCCGTTGTAGACTTTGATGTGGCTGTCCGTGCTCGTGATGGTGCCCGCGGAGGAGTTGGTGAACACTCCGTAGTTCTCAATGTAGCTCGCTCCAGTGTTGGTGATCGTGCCCGCGGAGGAGTTGGTGAACACTCCGTAGTTCTGGATGTAGCTCGCTCCCGTGTTGGTGATCGTGCCCTGGTTTGTCATGACGGCGGGGTTGGCGGTGGAGTCGTTCAGGATATACCCGGAGGTGCTGTTGTTGATCACGCCCTTATTGGTGAGCGCGGTTCCGCCGTCGGTCCAGATATAGCCATCATCGCCGCTGTTGTTCACAGTGCCTTCATTGGTGAAGGTGCCGCCATAGACGCGGATGAAGGCGTCGGGATTGGTGATGGTGCCCGTCGAGCTGTTCGTGAGGATGCCGTAGCTGTTGATCTGGGCATCCGCGCTGTTGTTCATTGTGCGGACGTTGACCAGCGTGCCGGGCGCCAGCACATCTATCCTCGCCTGGTTGGAATAGGGGTTCGCGTTGTTCTCCCGTTCGTCCGACACGAGGATCGTGCCGGTGTTCGTCGGGCTCGGATCGAGCTCCGCTGCCTGCACCGCGACACCGGTCGACACTGCGGCCAGAACAAGAAACAGGATCGTAGCGGGGAATCTTACCATGTCAGGTGCTTTCGACGGTCTCACGTCCCCTCACATCTTGAAACTTCGGCTTTCTCTCAATAAGGCCCCCGGCGTTTGCCGCCAGTCAACGCAGAGGATCGACTGGCCACGACCCTGGTTCCGTACCGTGTCTGTGCGAGCAATGATGATTGTGGGTGGTAATAGACAAATCGTATTACTCTCCCCGGAGAATGTCAAACAATTGCGCATTCTCATTTATAGACGGCATTCTCTTACTGGATCCTTACAGGCCACTCCATGGGGGGGGAGCTCCCGGCGCTCACGACACCTGCTGCGTTTCGGGGACAACGTTGACGAGGCCGTCCTCGGCGTAAAAGTCGAACTCGGGAACCTTCCCTATATCGTTATGGTCCTGATGGAACATGTCCATGAAGATACTGAAGGACTTCTTGTCATACGGCGCGTTGTACAGGGCGCAGATATGCACGTTCGCCTTCCCTTCACCGGCATCTGTGTAGAACGTGCTGACGAGGGACTTCCTGTTCAGCTGGTTGAGCACCTTCAGGTAATCGCACAGATAGGTCACCGCGTTCTGCCCCATCCGGTACGTCACCGAGACCCCCATTCCCAGGGGCCGCTTGAACACCCACAGGTCCGGCCGCTTCTCATGCACGGCGGTGGCATTCTTCTCCGGATCTTCGTCAACGGGTTCGGTCTCATAGCCCAGGTATTCCAGGTGCGACAGGAACTCCTGGAAATCGTTGTTCTTATCACCCTTCTTCTTCATGTTTCCCCCTCACCGGAGCAGTGCGGCAGCCGAACTCTCCGCTTCATGCCCTTAGTCTATCAGCAAGGGGTGACAGCAGTATGGCAGAGCGGGAGAATATGGCAGCAGCCGCTCCAACGGCTTTAACCACTTGAGTGCAGCCCTTTGGGGTGACTCCAGGTACACAGATGTGTTTAATTATTTGCTGTTACCGGCGACAACCATTTTATGTCGGTGAAGTGACTTCTTGCCTCCCGGTAAGCCTTCGCGGACACTTCACGTTGTGCATTTCGGCAAGAGCTGGAGGAAAGGTGATCGCGGCCCGCGTCGGCTGCAACGGAATGACCGGTGCGGCCCATCAAACAGGGCAAAGGAGATGCTGTGGGGAAGAACATGAGGGGTCTCGTGGCTATTACGATAGGTCTGGCGTTCCTGGCGTTGACTGCTTACGGATGCTCGAACAGGGACAGGGAAACCTCCCGACCGCAGGCGGAAAAGGAACAGGCGGCCAACCCGGGGACGGCCGGCGGGGAACAGGACATAAGCACCACGGGCAGATCGAATTGGGGCGATAAATGCCATGCACATTTTTACTACATTGCGCCGGGACAATCGGCTTCGCTGACATTCGAAGCAGTGATTGACGCGCGCCTGGCGAAGACGGCCCGCGAGGAAGAGCCCACTCTTCGGAAAGAGGAGCTGGAAGCCGTGGGCTATTCCGTATCCTATTCGAATCGTTCCGTCGACACTTTCTCCGCGAGCCTCCCGGTGTGGGTCTTGTCCGAACCCGACTTCGCCGCAAAGGAAAACGAACGAATACTGTACGCACCCCTGAATGGATGGAAGGTTGACTGGAACAGGAACGGGGAAGGAACTATTACAAAGGTCCCTGGCGCGGACGGCAAATTCGCGGTGGGAAGACTCCCCCTTGAAAAGCTGCTCGGCAACAGGAGCGCGATCGACATCAAGGGCCCCAACGGCTCCGTATACTCCTTGACACCTTCTCAGAAGACCCTTGCCGAGGAATTCCACATCCTCTCCGTCACCTTCGATGTCACGGCCCCCAGAGAAACCGTCCTGAGGCAAAACACACGAAGGGCGGGCGTGTCCTGGAGAGACGGAGGCATCGGGTTCGACAGGATATATGACCGTGACAACGAAAGATACGTGATCTCCGGCCCGGCACACAGCAGGGATTGTTTCGAGTAGACCCGAAGACCATCAGCCCTTTGACGGTCAAACGTGCATTTTAACAAACACTTCTTTGCTTCCGCCGCTCAATCTCCTGTGTTGATTGGCAGGGGTATATCGTACTACAATGATGTGCAGATGGACGGCAGCGACAGGAACGAACGGTTCAGGAACGCGGCCCGGCACATGGTACCATCCAGCAACTCTTGAAAGGATAAGGCAAGGAAGAGAAATGGGAAAGGTGATCAAAGGAAAATGGGGCAAGGGTCCGGCAGGCAAAAAGGCGCCCTCCGGTGAAGCGGTCAGCAAGGAGAAGGTCTTTCAACTCCACATATCCCTCGAGGAGACCGATCCGGCAATATGGAGGAGGTTCCTCGTGCCGGGGAACGTGACCCTGGCAAAACTCCACAGGATAATTCAGGGAGTCATGGGCTGGACCGATACTCACCTCCACGAATTTGCCATCGGGAATGTCTCATACGCCGAGCCCGATCCGGAGATGGACCTGGCGGAAGGCGTGAAGAACGAGAGGAGAATGCACCTCAACGAGGTCGCCCCACCGGCCGGCGGCTCGTTCCTGTATGTCTATGATTTCGGTGACGACTGGGTGCACAGGGTGGTCATGGAGAAGATACTCGACAGCCACGAGCTGTTCTCGGGGAAACCCCTCTGCCTGGAGGGCGAGGGCGCCTGTCCTCCCGAGGACTGTGGCGGCCCCCCGGGCTACTACGACATGCTGAACATCCTGAAAGACGAGGACGACCCCGAATACGACGAAACCATGGAGTGGCTGGGCGGTGAATTCGATCCCGATTGGTTCGATATCGAGGAAACGAACCAGTTCCTGAGCAAGCTGAGGTGAGCACGGGTATCTGTCACGAATGAGGATTGGACCCCCCGCTGTCCCGATGTACATGACTTGCGGTTCATCTGCAAAGCTTCAGGACTTCCTCCATCGTCAGACCCGCTTTCTTTCTCCAGTTGGTCCCTGAGCAGTCCCTGTTTGATCGGTTTCCCCTTATGTGAAATGACAGGTAGGGTATTGGGGAAATCTGTTTTCTTGAGTTCGTGGGGAAGGCCCCTTGGACTCCCCATCTGTAATTCTCTTGCCCGTCCGCTTCTTCCGGGGTATGATCTTACCAGTAAGATATCGCGGAGAGGAGACGGTATGGCAGAAGTGGCAACGACAAAGATGTCGTCCAGGGGACAGGTGGTCATTCCGGAGAGCATACGGAAACAGCTCAACCTCAAGGCAGGCTCGTTCTGACTGTTTCGAAGGAGATACTCGACGAATACTGATAAGTTCTTCGCCTGCGCACTGTCTGCAAGGTGCAAGACGATCATAAGCGGGGACAAGCACCTGGTAAAGGTGTCCGGTTTTCGCGGGATCGACGTGCTCAAACCACGGGAATTTGCCGACCGGTACCTGCAGGCATAGGTCATGGAAGGATGCCGAAGAAACGGCTTGAACCGGGTTGCCGTTCATCATGGCGAGGTCTATCCTTAGAATGTGCCAAGGGCTCGGTGCTTGAATTGAGTGGGCTTACCGCCCGGTGTTCAGTTATCTATCCTCGAATCCCATCTTCGATGGCGGGAAACCTGGCTCGACATGTGACATTACCTGTCGATGGTCATGCTCATTCCACCCAGCAGTCTCCAGCCCTGGCCCTCTCGGGTCCATGTGTGGGTTATCCGCGATGATTGCTTTTTTGTGACCCCCGCTGCAGCGCGGTTCTGAACTGGACGAGATCGTTGAGCACAGCCTGAATGTATTCTTCATCCGATACGAACCTTTCGAGATCACGCGCAGCTTCCTGAAGGCAGCGATCCTCGAAGCGAACGAGTTCGGCAAGGCCATGGAAAAAGACCTGATATAGATGCAGATTTCCTGCTTTCCTTTGCTATCATTATGAGCATCCCTTGACAGAGGCACCTCTGTAGTGTATTGTAGTGTGAGAGGTGAGATTGATGAGAACGGTATTATCGGTGAGTCTGTCTGAGAAGATGGCGGCTGAGCTCGATGACCTGGCGAAGGCCACGGGGCGGAACAAGAGTGACATCGTGAAAGAGTCACTCAGCATTTTCCTCTGGGAGACCAGGTTCAAACAGGTAAAGCGCGGGCTCGCCAGGAAGGCTAAGGCCGCCGGGATAGTCACCGAGGAAGATGTGTTCAAAGTGGTGTCGTGAGGGCCGTTTTCGACACCAACGTGCTTGTTGCCGCGTTTCTTTCCGAAGGTGTCTGTCACAAGCTTCTGCTCCGGGCCCGAAAGAGGGAATGCAGGCTTGTCCTCAGCCCCGACATCGTCGCGGAATTTGAAGGGGTCCTTCTCCGTAAGTTCTCCCTTTCGCGATCGGAACTGACCGACGTCCGTACCCTTCTGGCAGAGGCAACAGATGAAATGTGCGCGGAAGTTGACCCCATCGAGCCGGTGAGCCGGGACCCGGACGATGACAGGGTCCTTGCCTGTGCCTCGGCGAGCCGGGCTGACTATCTCGTCACCGGCGACGAGGACCTCCTGGTGGTCAGGCAATATGGCGTCACGAAGATTCTCACCCCGAGAGACTTCGAGGGTCTTTTTGGGGATTAGGATGAGGGACAGCAGACGGTGAAGGCGATCACAGTTTCATAATGAAGCTGTCTCTTCTGTGAAAATCAGGTCTGGGGCCGCAATGAGTCAATGCCCAGCATGTTCTGCCTTCATTGAATGTGATGATCGCGCCAATGCCTATCTCCAGGGAGTCGTCTTTGCGAACAAGCGTGTCCAGATCGAATTCCATATCAAGCAAGAATGATCCTGATCGTCTTTCGGTTGTGAAAGGAAGGGAGACAACCAGAGATTCCTCTCGCAGCGTATCGACATGTCTCTCATTTCGGTAGTGTTCGAAACGAAAGACGTTCCAATCCCCTGACGGCGAGAGATTGAATTCCCAGTACCGATCACGATCCTTGACGGCAACGAAAAGCTCCAGACAGGTATTCTCCCAGAGGCCTTTTTTTCGGGATGGTTCCCGCGTTCGCCCGGGAATATCGATACTCAGCGAACCTCCAATTATCTCATAATGGACAGAGAGGGTGTCGATCCGGCGGGCAAGGTATCCTTTGCATTCTATTCCGGAGAGCGACCCATCCTCTTCAAAGGGCCTTAAGGAAAAAGCCTGTCTTCCGTCTTGATCATCCTGCTTCTTATACATGTCAAAAACCGCCGGCCTCTATATTTTTGCCCCTGCCAACAGATCCGGAATGCGCAGCCCGAAAAATCCTGGGTTATGCCGAGGAACGTACAGGGTTTGATCGCGCATTGCCACCGATCTTAGCCACCAGAGTGCGCATTGTCAATACATTATGATCGGGGGTCACAGCCTCAAAGACGTGGGCCAGGGGGACATGGCCCCGATTGGCACTCACCGTTTTGGAACCGGTGCCGTGGCCAAAGGCAGAAACAGGGTCAACGGTTTGGCCGTCGTCTCAAGAAAGCCATGGCGCCGGTAAAAGTCTGCGGCTTTCTCGTCCTTGGCGTCAACCACCAG
>JAAYAK010000106.1 GCA_012719415.1 Syntrophorhabdus sp. | reverse complement strand
GATGTTTCAAGGAGTGTCGCCCGCTCTACCACGTTCTCGAGCTCCCGCACATTCCCGGGCCACGTATACCTCTCGAGTAATTGCAGGGCGTCCCGTGACATGTCGTTTATGGCTTTCTCGTTTTCCGCGGCGTACTTCCTCAAAAAGTGGCCCGCAAGCATCGCGATGTCCTCTGTCCTCATCCTGAGCGGAGGAAGTTCGAGAGAGATCACATTGAGGCGGTAGTAGAGGTCCGCCCGGAAAGTTCCCTGTTTGACCATATTCCCAAGGTCCCTGTTCGTCGCCGCAACCACGCGGACATCCACCTTCCTGCGCACTGTCGAGCCCACAGGCTGGATCTCTCCGTTCTCGAGTACCCTGAGGAGGATCTGCTGAAGACGGGGACTGATATCGCCTATCTCATCGAGGAACACCGTGCCGCCGTGGGCCACTTCAAAAACACCCTGCTTGTCCCGCACGGCCCCTGTGAAAGCACCCTTGACGTAGCCAAAAAGCTCGCTCTCCAGGAGCGTCTCCGCCAGCGCCGCGCAGTTGACGGGCAGGAAGGGCTTCTCGGACCTGATGCTGTTGAAATGTATGGCCCGCGCGACAAGTTCCTTCCCCGTTCCCGTCTCGCCCAGGATGAGTATGGTCGCCCTGGAGTTCTTGATCTTCTCTATGGTCTTATAGACCTCGACCATCGCTTCACTGTTGCCCACGAGGTTCCCGAAACTGTACTTCTTTTTCAGCTGGTTCCTGAGAAAGCGATTGTCGTCGACAAGGGCCTTCTTGTCGAGGACCTTCCGCACGACAAGACGGATCTCCTCAAGGTTGAAGGGCTTTGCTATGTAGTCCTCCGCCCCTTCCTTCATCGCTTCGACCGCCGTGTCGACGGTCGCATAGGCAGTGATGATGATAACACTCGTGTCCCGCGCCAGTTTCTGGACCGACCGCAGGACATCCATGCCGTCTATCCCCGGAAGTTTGAGATCGGTTATAACGAGGTCATAGACCGTGTCCTTTATCATCGACACGGCCGTATCGCCCGATTCGGTTGCATCGACCGCGTATCCTTCGCGGGTCATAATCTCCTTCAAGGCATGTCTGAGCTTCGTGTCGTCTTCAACAATAAGAACGCTTGCCGGGTTCAATCCTGATCACCTGCCTTTTGACTGTCTGGGCCGTCTTCCCCGAGCGCCGGAAGCTCAATGCTGAAGATTGTGCCCTTTGTGCTGGGGAAGTTCTCCCTTTCATCACTGGAGCTTACCACTCTTATATCGCCGCCCATCTTCCTTACCATTGAGTAGCTTATGGCGAGTCCCAGCCCGGTACCGTCTTCCGACGCCTTTGTCGTAAAGAATGGGTCGAAAACACCGTCTATGTGCTCCCGCGATATGCCCGGGCCTGTATCCTCTATGTCGACCACGACCTTATGCTGCCCCGGCAGGAACCTGGAGAATACGCTCAGGGTACCGCCGTTATCCATTGCTTCGATCGCATTTGAGACAATATTCATAAATACCTGGTGCAGTATGCTTCCATTTCCCCTTGCAAGCGGAATGCCGGGATGAAGATCGCGGCGGATCAGGATGCCTTTCTCCGAACAAAGCTTGGAGGATATGTCCAGGAGCTTGGTCAACACGGAATTGACGTCGGTTACAGCGGACTGCACCTGTGTCTGGCGAGAGAAATCGAGGATGTTTCTGACGACCGATCCCGCCCTTTTTATCTCTTCCTCGATGGAATCGAGGACCGGTGTTCGATCCGGCCATTCCTTTTTGGCGTCTTCCTTCAGCATCTGGGTATTGAGAAGAGCGCTCGCGAGTGGCGTGTTGAGTTCGTGCGCGATGCCTGCCGTCAGGAGCCCGATGGCCGCCAGCTTATCCTTCTTAATGATCTGCATCTCGAGTTCCTTTTCCCGCTCATAGGAACTGTGGAGGAGCTCGATCACCCTGCGCGCCGTGATATAGCTGCCCGCGGCCATCAGAAGCACGAAGGCCACCGTGACCGCCAGGCGCCCGGGACCTGAATCAATCGCAAACACCGCGAGCGAGAACAGAACGACCGGCACCGTGCCCGCTATCAGCACCATCAAAACGACCTTTGACTTGACCCCGTTTGAACCCATGATATGACCTCGAGTAATGATCCGTTCCATTATAACATAGATAGGTGCCCGCCGTTCCTGACAGGCAAGAACGATGCCACTCTTGACTGGCCCCGGGTTTGCATATGGCAAGGCGGGTCGCGGTCGTTTTATCCGTTCGGAAAGACAGCAGAGCGGCCCGCCTCCCGGGAAGGAAGTCCATCTTCCTTCCCGGACCTATGTCGCCAGCAGGAGGTTGTGTCAGTGCAATGGAAACAAATCGAACAAATGTCGAACCAAAGGACGCATGGTCACTCTACCCGACTGATATTCTCTTCCAGACCCCGTTCTGGAGTGAGGTAAAGCTCCAGCTTGGCTGGAAGACGCATGCGTTCGATTACAGAGCTTCGGGCGTAGACGGGGACATCCTCATCCTTACCCGGCATCTGGGTAAAGGGATACATGCCGCCTACGTTCAGCAGGGTCCGGAGAACGGTCCCCATC
>JAAYAK010000105.1 GCA_012719415.1 Syntrophorhabdus sp. | reverse complement strand
CTCAAGCCATTCAAGCGGTCTTTGCTAGTTTCCCCCTATCACCGACCTGAGCACTTCGCCGAGTTCCTCGAGATCGTAGGGTTTCGCGATAACGTTCTTGAACCCGTATTGGCTGTAATCGGACATGATGGGATCGTTGGAGTAGCCGCTGGATACGATGGCACGTACCGCGGGGTCTATCCTGAGGAGCTCCTTCATCGCCTCCCGTCCCCCCATTCCACCGGGCACGGTCAGGTCCAGTATCACCGCGTCGTACCGTCTTTCCTGGTAAAGGCACAGCGCTTCCTCGCCGTCCCGGGCAAAATCCACGGTGAAGCCGTGATAGGCCAGGATATCTCCAACTATCTCCAGTATCGCTTCCTCGTCATCCATAACGAGGACGTTTCCCCCGATCACTCTGGTCATGTCCTCTCCGTTTCTCCTTTCCGCCAAAGATGGTGCATCGTGCACAGGCAAATATATGTGAAAGGTGCTTCCCACACCCAGTGTCGACTCGACGGTTATGCTGCCGTGATGGTTCTTTATGATGGAGTAGCAGATGGCAAGCCCCAGGCCGCTGCCTTTCTGCTTGGTGGTGAAGTAGGGATCGAAGACACGGTCGAGGTGTTCCTCCGGGATGCCGATCCCGTTGTCGGTGATGCTGATATGGACGTATCTGCCGGCCTTAAGGTTAATGTCGGCATTGTCGAGGGTCATGTTCCGGGCTGTGATGAGGATCGCTCCTCCCTGGGGCATCGCCTGGTGGGCGTTGATGACGATGTGCCCGATGGCCTGATTGATCTGGCCTTCATCGATGGCGACGGGAGGAAGGTCATCGGCTATGTCGAACCTGCAGGTCACGCCCGTGCCGGTCAGGGCGAATTGGGCGGTTTCCCTGAGATGATCGGTTATGGAGGCGACCTTTGTGATGGGTGCTCCCCCCCGGGAAAAGGTGAGGAGCTGCTGGGTGAGCTCCTTCGCCCGCGCGATGGATTGCTCGGCAAGGGTGAGCTTGTCCTTTGCCTTGTCCTTGTCCATGTCCATGTACATCTTTCCCAAAGTTATGTTGCCGAGGATCATGGTGAGAATGTTGTTGAAGTCGTGGGCGATGCCGCCCGCCAGCACGCCCAGTGATTCGAGCTTGCCTATCTTGGCCTGCTCCCGTTCGGACCGGGCGCGGTATGTTATGTCCGTGACGGTGATGATCTGGGACTCGTCATCGACGGAGGCGGCCTGGGCGAGGACGTCGATCAGGGTGCCGTCCCTGGTTCGCAGTGTCGTTTCGACGTAGCCCGCGCCGTGCAGGGCGTCAGATGCCCGCAGGCATTCATCTTCTCTCTCGAAAAGGTACTCCATGCCCTTTCCCTGAAGTGTCTCCACAGGATAACCGGTCATGCGGCACATGGTGTCGTTCACCCATTCGAAGACGCTGCCGCGGACGCGGCAGATCCCTATGGGAGACGCCGAAAGGATGGTCCTCAGGGATCCTTCCGACCCCTGTTCGTCTGGCGCGTGTTTCTCTTCCTGGTTCACAGGCATGTCCTCTGGGTTTGTTGCCCCCCCGATGTCCGTGGATCCCCCTGCTCTCAGTTCCTTCGTGAGCGTTTCACCTTTTTTGCCAGGATGGCGTATTCGAATCCGTCGATGAGGGCCACGAAGGAGGCCATGTTGATGTTCTCCGATATGGCGACGACGCTCCAGATGGTCTCGCCGTCAGAAAAGATTATGTTCACTTCGACGTTCGCCGACGTCCCTGACCGGGAATCGTGGATGCGGGAAGAGAAGTCAACGAGCTTCACTTCCTGGATCACGGGGAAGATCGACGAAAGGGATTTCTTGAGAACGTTGGCGAGGGCGTCGACGGGGCCGACCCCCGTGGATGCCTCGTGTGTCTCCCTTTCCCGGGTCTGGATAATGACCGTCGCCTCGGGTCTTTGCCCGTCGTCGATGAGGCGGTAGGTGCCGACCACCTCGAAGGGCCTCTCGTAATTCTTCCTCGACCTCAGGATATTGAGCTCCTTCGTGGCGTCGATGACGTTGACGAGTTTTCTCACGGCTTCTTTTCCTCTTCAATGAGAAGCTTGTAGTCGATGGAGTCGACGAGTGCCCGCCAGCTCGCCTCGATGATGTTCTCCGACACTCCCACCGTTCCCCATGTGTGTTTGCCGTCCGAGCTTTCGATGAGGACACGGGTGGGGGCGCCGGTGCCTTCCCGCGTGGAAAGGACCCTCACCTTGTAATCGACTAGGTCCATCTTCTTCAACTGTGGATAGAAGGTGTGAAGGGCCTTTCTGAGCGCGTTGTCGAGGGCGTTGACGGGGCCCTTGCCGAGCGCCGCGGTGTGCTCCACGCGGTCGCCGACCCTGACGAGGATCGTGGCTTCCGTCACGGGTTGAGAGGTCTCCTTCTTTTCGACGATGATGCGGAAACCGATGAGTTCGAAGTAGGACCTGTGGATGCCCATCTTCTTCTTGATGAGGAGTTCCAACGAGCCTTCGGCCCCCTCGAACTGATATCCGCCCATCTCCAGGTCCTTTATCCTCTTGACGACATCCTTGACCACCTTCGGGTCCTTGTCGATGTCGATGTTGAACTCCTTCGCCTTGTAGCGGATGCTGCTCTCGCCGGAGAGGTCCGAGATGAGGACACGCTGGGAGTTGCCCACCAGCTCCGGCCGGATGTGTTCGTAGGTCTCAGGATTCTTCCTGATGGCGCTGACGTGTATGCCGCCCTTGTGTGCGAAGGCGCTCTCTCCCACGTAGGGCCTGTGCTTGTCGGGTATGAAATTGGCCATTTCGTCAACGAACAGACTCAACTCCCGTAACCGGGCGATCTTTTCCCTGTCGATGCCGGTGTGTCCCATCTTCAGGATGACGTTGGGGATGATGGAACAGAGATTCGCGTTCCCGCAGCGCTCCCCGTAACCGTTGATGGTGCCCTGCACGAGGGCGCATCCGGCCTTCACCGCCATCAGGGAATTGGCAACACCGAGCTCGGTATCGTTGTGTGTGTGGATGCCGAGTTTTGTCTTTATGTCCTTTCCCACGGTCCGGGTGATATCGAAGACCTCGAAAGGCATGGCGCCGCCGTTGGTGTCGCACAGGACGATGATGTCGGCCCCGGCGTCCCGGGCGGCGCGCACCACCGCACGGGCGTATTCGGTGTTGCGCTTGTACCCGTCATAGAAATGTTCCGCGTCGAAGAAGACGGTCTTGCCCAATTTCTTGAGGTGGCCGATGGTCGCCGCTATCATGGCAAGGTTGGTGTCGAGGCTGACCTTGAGGGCGTCCCTCACGTGCAGGTCCCAGGCCTTGCCCACGATGGCCACCGCGTCCGTTCCCGCGTCGAGGAGGGCCTTCATGACGGGGTCCGTGTCAGGGCGGGCGTTCGCCCTCACCGTGCTCGAAAAAGCCACAATGCGGGCGTTGCTGAGAGAGAGTTTCTTTACCTCCTTGAAGTATTGCAGGTCTTTCGGGTTCGAGCCCGGCCAGCCTCCTTCTATGTAATGGATGCCGAACTCGTCGAGCTTTTCCGTTATCCTCAGTTTATCGGTGAGGCTGAAGGCGATGTCTTCCGACTGGGCCCCGTCCCTGAGGGTGGTATCGTAAAAGTCAACCCTCAACTCTCCTCCGTGATGTCCTCGGCGTCAAGGCCGAATCCCTTGTGGAGCGCCCGTACCGCCAGCTCGCCGTACTTGCTCTCGATAACGCAGGATATCTTGATCTCCGACGTGGATATGAGCTCTATGTTGATCCCTTCGTCGGCAAGGAGCGTGAACATCCTGGAGGCGACGCCGGAATGGGAACGCATGCCCAGCCCCACGATGGAAACCTTGGCCATATCCTCGTCCATTGCGACCTTTGCCCCTATCTCGGAGCCTATCTCCTCGGTGATCTTGAACGCCTTCTTTCCGTCTGCCTTCACCACCGTGAAGGTGATGTCGTTGTAGCTCTCGTGGCTGACGTTCTGGACGATCATGTCGACGACGATGTTGGCCGCGCTCAGGGCGCTGAATATCTTCGACGCGACGCCGGGCTTGTCGGGCACCTTGTTGATCGTTATCTTCGTTTCGTTCTTATTGTAGGTGATACCGGAAATGACGACCTTTTCCATCATGACCATGTCCTCCTTGCAGACAAGTGTTCCCTTTCCCTCGACGAGCGATGACTTGACGAGGATGGGGACGTTGTACTTCTGTGCGAGTTCCACGGAGCGTATCTGGAGGACCTTCGCCCCCAGAGATGCCATTTCGAGCATCTCGTCGTAGGATATCTTGTCAAGGCGTTTCGCCTTTTCACAGATGTTGGGATCAGTGGTGTAAACACCGTCCACGTCGGTGTAGATCTCGCACAGGTCGGCCTTGAGGGCCGCCGCAAGGGCAACGGCGGTGGTGTCCGAACCGCCCCTTCCCAGGGTGGTGATGTTCCCCGCGCCGTCGACGCCCTGGAACCCGGGCACGACGATGATGTTGCCTTCCTTGATCTCGTCCCGGAGCTTGACGTCCTCGATGCTGGCGATGCGGGCGGTCCCGTAGCTCGAGTCGCTGATGATCCTTATCTGGTCCGCAAGCAGAGACACGGCCTTGTGGCCCATCTCACGGAGGGTTATGGCGAGAAGGGCTGATGTGACCTGCTCCCCCGTGGAGATGAGCACATCCACTTCCCTTTCATCGGGGAATTTCGCTATCTCGTGTGCCAGGTTGAGCAGCCTGTCGGTTTCGCCGGACATGGCGGAGACGACAACGATGACGTCCATGCCTCGTCCCTTGTACTCGATGGCGCGCCTCGCCACATTCTGTATCCTCTGCACGTCCCTGACCGACGTGCCGCCATATTTCTGAACAACGAGCATCGTATCCTCCAGGTATGGAATGAACGTGATAACGTCAGGAATTACGGGTGATTGCCACCGTTGCCCGGTGCGTCCGACCCCGGTTTTTCCTGCTTGATAATAACAATTTTTCGCTCCATTTCTCCACTAATTTCTATGCGCACCTCTGTCACTCCCTCCCACCAGCGGGATCTCTCCGCCCACTCGACGGCGACGATGCCGCCGGCAAGGAACTCCTCGATATTGAGGTCGGCAAGGTCCGTCTCTTCAAGGCGATAGAGATCCACGTGGCAAAGCGTCATCGAGCCTTCGTACACATTCATGAGCGTAAACGAGGGGCTTACCACGTATTCCCAGTCGGGGACGCCAAGGCCCCGCGCGATGCCCTTGACGAGCTGGGTCTTTCCCGCTCCGAGGTCGCCGTAGATCGCGTAGACCTCACCCGCCGTGGCCACGCGGCCCATCATTTCCCCGATGTCTATCGTTTCAGAGGGATCTTTCGATATATACTCTGTCCGTCCCATTGCGGATATCCTCGATCGCATCGCCCAGTCCCGTCACGAGATCAAGGGCGAGAAGGTCCATGTCGGAATGGTTCTCCACCCAGGTGTCGGCCATATACCCGTGGAGATACGCCCCGAAGAGAGTGCTTTCCGTCAGGCTGTAGCCCTGGGAGGCAAGTCCGCCGATAAAGCCCGTCAGGATATCGCCGCTTCCTCCTTTCGCGAGGGAAGGGTTCCCCGTGGGGTTGAGGAACATCCGGCCTTCGGGTGTGGCGAGAACGCTCGCGGCACCTTTGAGGAGGACATTCACGCCCCACGCGCGGGCCGAGGTGAGGGCGGCGCCCGTCCGGTCCTCGTTCACCTCCTTCGGGGTCCTGTCGATGAGGCGGGCGAGCTCGCCCGGATGCGGCGTCAGGACGGTCTTTCTTCCCCTCTTTTTCAGGAGCGGCGTGTGCCCCCGGAAGGCGTTGATCCCGTCGGCGTCTATGACGAAGGGTTTGTCGATCTCCCTGTACATCCTTCGGGCCAGTTCCATGACGCCTTCGTTCTGGGAAAGGCCGGGACCCATGATGACCACGTCCTTGTCTTCCATGAACGCGGCTATCTCATCGAAGGAGCCGGGGGTGAAGAAGCCCCTGCCGTCGTCGGTAACGGGGTATGTCATGACCTCCGTTGTCTTTGTCTCCAGTATGGCGTTCAATGACTCGGGGATGACGAGCGTGACAAGTCCGGCACCGATCTTGAGGGCGGCAAGCGATGCCATGTGCGCCGCCCCAGTTTTCCCCGGCGACCCGGCGACGACGACGGCATGGCCGAAACTCCCCTTGTGTGAAGAGGGGAGGCGTCTTTTGAGGAAGCCCCGTATCATGGCGCCGTCGGCTATCTCCCCGTCGAAGCCGATCTCCTTCTCGATGAAGGGAGGTATTGATATGTCGATGACGGTGAGGGCGCCGCA
This sequence comes from Syntrophorhabdus sp., assembly GCA_012719415.1. Taxonomy (NCBI): domain Bacteria; kingdom Pseudomonadati; phylum Thermodesulfobacteriota; class Syntrophorhabdia; order Syntrophorhabdales; family Syntrophorhabdaceae; genus Syntrophorhabdus; species Syntrophorhabdus sp. Next base: position 8,060 of record JAAYAK010000105.1, on the reverse strand, counting down.
GTGGTCGGCGCCGGGACTCAATACCTGGCCAAGCTTGGGGTAGGCGTAGGTGAAGGTGTGAAGGGCGTGAACGGCGTTTCCCAGGGCCTTGCCCGTGGCCCCGTCGATGCCGGAGGGGATGTCGACGGCGATGACGGGCTTTCCCGAGGAGTTGATCGCGTCGATGACGGTCTTTTCCATTCCGCCCACGGGTTTCGACAGACCCGTGCCGAAGATGGCGTCAACGATGAGGTCCGCCTCACCGATGCCCGTCCTGACGAGCTTCGGTTTTTCCACACACTCAACGACCTCGCCCGAGAGGGATTCGAAGAGTCCCATGTTGAGTGCCGCGTCACCCTTCACGTCTGACTTCCTCCCGATGAGGTACACGCGTACCCGGAAGCCGTCGATCAGGGCATAGCGCGCGATGACGAACCCATCGCCGCCGTTGTTGCCGCGGCCGCAGATGACGGCGATGGCCTCGCCGCCGGCGAGATAGCGTTCCTTCATGAGCCGGTACGTGTTCCTTCCGGCGTTCTCCATGAGTACCGCCGAGGGGATGCCCCAGGTCTTGATGGCGTATTCGTCATAGCGTGCCATCCTCTTCGGTGAAAGGACCTTCATCTATTGTGCCCCCTTTTCTCAGTCGCTCAAGATCACGACGGATACCGCGTAGGATCTCTCGTGGGAGATGCTGACCCCGTCATAGCGCTTTCCCCGGTATATGATGAAAGGCCTGCCTTTTTCGCTCAGCACCTCGATGTCCCGCCAGGTGAGCCGCTCGCCGCTGGCCTTCATAAAGGCCTCCTTCGCGGCGAACCTCCCGGCGAGGTATTCCTGAGGCCGTTTCCTCTCCCGCGCACGGGCGATCTCCGAAGGCGCGAAGACCTTCTCGAGAAAGCGCTCACCGTGCCTCTCGATCGCCCCGCCAATCCGCGCTATATCAACGATATCTATTCCAACCATGATCGAAAGTCTCTTCTCTCAGTGCGTCCTATATGTCCTATGCCGTCCTATATGTCTTATTGGTCCCATAGGTCCTATTTTCCTATTTGTCCTATGGGCCGTGGGTTTCGTGACAGGTTTTTATAGGACCAATAGGAGGTATAAGACCTATAGGACATCTAGGACCTATAGGACATCCAGGACCTATGGGACGGACAAGGTGTCCGCGCCTTATTTTGCGTCTCCTGTTTTTATCAGTTCTATCATGTCCCTTACCGCCCTGTCGAGGCCGACGAAGATGGCGCGGGCTATTATGCTGTGGCCGATCGACAGGTCGTCTATCTGGGGGATCACGGCGATCTCCCGCACGTTGTGGTAGTGCAGCCCGTGGCCGGCGTTGACGCCGAGCCCCAGCTCTTTGCCGAGGACAGCCGAGCGGATCACCTTGTCGAGCTCTCTTCTTTTCATTCTCGCTGTGCGCGCATCGGCGTAGGCCCCCGTGTGGATCTCTATCATATCGGCGCCGATCGCGGCCGATGCCTTGATCTGTGCCTCCGCGGGGTCGATGAAGAGGGAGACGGCTATGCCCCGCTTCCTGACCGCGGCGATCACCTTCTCGATCTTCGCCGCGAATTTGATCACGTCGAGGCCGCCCTCGGTCGTGAGTTCCTGGCGTTTCTCGGGAACGAGGGTGATCATGTCGGGTTTCGTCAAGACTGCTATCTTCGTCATCTCCGGCGTTGCCGCCATTTCGAGATTGAGCCTCGTGCGCACCACGTCGCGAAGGATTCGGAGGTCGCGGTCCTTTATGTGCCTGCGGTCCTCGCGCAGGTGTATGATGATACCCGTGGCCCCTGCCATCCCGGCGATACCCGCCGCGAAAACGGGATCGGGATAATGGATGCCCCGTGCTTCCCGTAGCGTGGCCACGTGGTCTATGTTTACCATGAGTTCAGGCATTCTCATTCCTCCAGGAACTGTATTTGAACGGCCCCGGTCTTCCCATCGGGGGCCTTAAAGCGCGATGGTCCGGCGACTACCGACCGCGAGGCACTGCGCGGCGTTTTCAATCCCAGTGGGTCTCCTTTCCCGGGTGCCTCCTCAGGACGATCCGCGCCGAGTCCGACCGTATTTTGACATGCGGGAGGTCCTCCGTGTTGAACCCCACGTTCACGGTCTCATCGACGTGCCTGAAGTCGCCGTTCGCCGGCAACGTCTCCACCGTCGTTGCGCCCTCGAGGACCTTGCGCGGTCCTTCAGCGAAGACGTGCTGCGGGCTTGCGAGGATGACATCGTAGCGGCCGGTCCATTTCTTGTCGAGGACAGGAACGACCTTCAGCTTTTTCTCGATGATCCTGTCGACGACCACCCTGACGGTTCCCGGCTTCACATCCACGATATCTATGCCCTTCGGGACGGACACGTTTGATTTCGATATCTCGAAGACCGTCTCGCCTTCTTTCGAGCCGTTCAGGCTGATGACGGCCGTGACATCACGATCCTTGATGTCCTTGAGCATGGAGACGCGTCCGCTTACCGTGACGAAGACCCTTTCGGGGTCCATCTTCGTTATGACCATGCTCCTCGGGAGGTGGGACACGGACAGGGGAACGGTTATGTCCTTCTTCGGTTCTCCTATCTGGAACACCGTGTACCAGAGCATCACGGCAAGGCCCAGGGAAAGGAGCTTCAGCTTCCAGTCCTTGATCACGTATCTTTCGAAGAGGGTCTTCATCATGGCCGTTTCAGTCCCTTTTTCAGCTCAAGACCTCTTTGAGTACCTTCCTGAGCTCGTCGGTGCTGATATTCCCGTGGATCTGTCCGTGCTGCGCGTAAGAGATAACACCTCTCTCCTCGGAGACGACGATGGAGACGGCATCGGTGACCTCGGTGATGCCGATCGCCGCCCGGTGGCGGGTGCCCAGCGTCTTGTCGATCTCATCGGCCGTCGTCAGAGGAAGCACGCATCCTGCAGAGACGATCCTTCCTTCCCGGATTATCAGGGCTCCGTCGTGCAGCGGCGACGCGAACTGAAAGATGCTGACGACGAGCTCGGCGTTCACTTCGGCATCGAAGCGTACCCCCGCTTCCATGAACTCCTCGAGCCCGACCTCCCGTTCGACGACAACGAGGGCTCCCATGGTGCGCTTCTTCATCACGAGGCAGGCGTTCACGAGCTCGTCGAGGAAGAGGGTCTCCTTGACATAGCTTATCTTCCGGAAGAAGGGGCTCCTCCCGAGGGCGAGAAGAAGCCTCCTCAGGTCGTCCTGGAATATGACGATGACGACGAACACGATGGAGCCTATGAAGCTGTTGAATATCCAGCTCAAGGTGAAGAGTTCCAGTCTCTTTGCAATGGCGAAGGCGAACATGACGATGACGAGGCCGAGAAGAAGCTGTATTGCCCTCGTTCCCTTTATGACGACGAAGATGCGGTAGATGATGAAGGCGACGACGATGATGTCGAGGACGTCCTGCCATCTGATGTTGGGTATCATGCGTCCATTACCGCCTTCACGATCTTGAGGACCTTGTTTGCCCGCCTCACGTCATGGACCCTCAGCACATCGGCCCCGTTCATGATCGCGACGGCAAGGCTTGCCAGGGTCCCTTCCACCCTCTCTTCGAGGGGCATGTCCGTGAGCTTTCCTATGAAGGACTTCATCGAGGTGCCGATAAGGACAGGTCTGCCCAGTTCCTTGAAGGCTGCGAGCATCTTGAGGATGCGCAGGTTGTCCTCCACCCGTTTCCCGAAACCGATGCCCGGATCGACAATGATCTTCTCCCTGTCAACACCGCTTCGCACCGCGTATTCGACGCGTTCGTGGAGGAATCCCCTGATCTCGCCGATAACGTCGTCGTATCGGGGGTTCTCCTGCATGTTCCGTGGCGTGCCCCTGATATGCATGATGACCGCGTGGGCGTCATACTCGGCAATGACCCCGGCCATGGCGTCGTCGTGGGTGAGACCGCTGATGTCGTTTACCATATCGGCCCCCGCCTTGAGGGCTTCCCGGGCCACGTTCGCCTTGTAGGTGTCCACGGATATGAACGCGCCGGGTATGTCGTGAAGCCTCTCTATAACAGGTATTACCCGATGGAGCTCTTCTTTTTCGGCAACAGGTTCTGAAAAGGGCCGGGTCGATTCCCCGCCGATGTCGATGATCTCCGCGCCTTCGTCGATCATCAGCCGGGCGTGGTCGAGGGCCTCTTCCACGCTCCGATATTTCCCCCCGTCGGAAAAGGAGTCGGGAGTGACGTTGAGGATCCCCATGATGACGGGGGTTGTCTTACGCCGGAGCGCCCGCGCCATCGGTATCTCTGATGATAGCATCGATCTCGAGGCCGTCGAGGACTTCCTTTTCGAGGAGTGCCTTCGCCAGAGCGTGCAGGCAGCTGATGTGTCTCGAAATGATGTCTCTGGCCTGCGAGTAGCACCTGCCGACAAGCGCCTTCAGCTCTTCGTCTATGCCCTGCGCGGTCTGTTCACTGAAATCCCGGTGGCGGGCGATCTCCCTGCCCAAAAATATATGTTCTTCGTTCTTGCCGTAGTTGAGGGGTCCCAGCTTGTCGCTCATGCCCCATTCGCAGACCATCTTCCGGGCGATCTCGGTGGCGCGTTCTATGTCGTTGCCCGCCCCCGTCGTGAGCTGGCCGATGACGAGCTCTTCCGCGACACGCCCTCCGAGGAGGATGGAGATGCTGTTGAGAAGATAATCCCGGGAATAGGTGTGGCGCTCGTCGATGGGCAACTGCTGGGTGAGCCCCAGCGCCCTGCCTCTGGGGATGATCGTGACCTTGTGGATGGGGTCCGTGCCGGGGATCATCTTCGCGACGAGGGTGTGGCCGGCCTCGTGATAAGCCGTCAGCCGTCTTTCCTCGAGGGGGATTATCATGCTGCGTCTTTCGACACCCATGAGGACCTTGTCCTTGGCGTGCTCGAAGTCGTCCATTTCGACGGCCTTCTTGTCCCGCCGCGCCGCGATGAGGGCGGCCTCGTTAACGAGGTTGGCGAGATCGGCCCCGGAGAACCCCGGTGTCCCCCGTGCGATGATGGAAAGATCCACGTTCTCGTCAATGAGGGCCTTGCGCGTGTGGACCTTGAGGATCTCCTCCCTGCCTTTGACATCGGGAGTGGAAACGACGATCTGTCTGTCGAAACGGCCGGGACGAAGCAGGGCCGGATCGAGGACATCGGGCCTGTTGGTGGCGGACATGACGATGACGCCCTCGTTGGACTCGAAGCCGTCCATCTCGACGAGAAGCTGGTTCAATGTCTGCTCGCGCTCGTCGTGGCCTCCGCCGAGCCCCGCCCCGCGGTGTCTGCCCACGGCGTCGATCTCGTCGATGAATATGATGCAGGGGGCGTTCTTCTTCGCCTGGTTAAAGAGGTCGCGGACGCGTGACGCGCCGACGCCGACGAACATCTCGACGAAATCGGACCCGCTTATGGTGAAGAAGGGCACATTGGCCTCACCCGCTATGGCGCGGGCAAGGAGAGTCTTTCCGGTGCCGGGAGGCCCCACGAGAAGGACCCCCTTGGGGATGCGTCCGCCGAGTTTCGTGAACTTTTTCGGGTCCACGAGGAAGTCGATGACCTCCTGGAGCTCTTCCTTTGCCTCGTCGATCCCGGCCACATCGTGAAAGGTCACCTTGTTGTCGCGGCCGGTGAAGAGCCGCGCCTTGCTCTTGCCGAAGGCCATGGCCTTGCCGCCTCCCGACTGCATCTGGCGCATGAAGAAGATCCAGACACCGATGAGCAGGAGCATGGGAAACCAGGATATGAAGATGGACTGCCACAATCCCGATTCCTCGTCGGGTTTGGCGGTGATCTTCACATTCTTCTCCCGAAGCGTCTTGACGAGATCGGGGTCTTCGGGTGCGAAGGTCTTGAACTCTTTGCCATCCTTGAATGTTCCCGTGATGTTTCGTCCCTGCATCAGGACGGAGGCGACCCTGTCGGCGCGCAGGGCTTCCGAGAAGTCGCTGAAGGCTACGCTTTCCAGGTTCTTCTTTGGCTTGTTGTAGACCTGGAAGACGAAAAGTCCCAGCAGAATTATCACCAGAACGGTGATGATGCTCTTGTTTGTGGGTCCTTGACCGGTGGCTTTTGACATAGGTCAAAGTGTACCACAAAAAGTCCATAATTTTCAATATTGTCAGGCATTAAGAGTCAGGATTCAGTTATTGAGGTTAAGGGAACAGGGAAAATGCAGGAAAAGTCTTTATATTCTGAGGACACGCAGGACCATGTGCCCCCTGAACCCTGGCCCCTTTCCCCCATTGTCTGCCCGCCTTTCCCCCTTGTTTTTTGCACCGTGGTGTGCAATAAGAACGATACGGGTCGAATGGAGGGCCCGGAATGCCATGGATACCACAACACCGACAGTTCTGGCACTCATTGCTTCACCGAGGGCCCTCGGCAACTGTGAGACCTTTGCCAAGGAGGTGTCCCGGAATGTTCCGGAAGGGCACAGACTGAGGCTTGTCAGGCTCACATCGTTAAAGATAGAAAGATGCCGGGCCTGCTATGGATGCGTCATGGGCAACAGGTGCCCCATTGAGGATGACATGACCCTCCTCCTCGATGAGATCGCCCGGGCCGACGCCTTTATCATCGCCTCTCCCGTCTACTACCTCGGAGCGAACGCGAGCATCAAGGCCATTCTCGACAGGGGTTTCCTCTTTTTCGACATACTGGGGAAGACCCACGGCAAACCGGCGGTTCTACTCAATTTCTACGGTATGCCGGGACGGATCGGGGCGGCGCCTCAGATGCTCGAGACCCTGGCGGCCTTTCTCGGACTTTCCGTGAAGGCGAGTCTTTCCATCAAGGCGGCGCTCCCCGGCGAGGCCCTCATGAACAAGGCAAACACCGTCCGGGCCGCCCGCCTGGGAAAGGCGCTCTTCGCACCGGGAAAGAGAAAGAGGACAGGTGGTTGCCCTTTCTGCGGCTGCGAGATAATCCGCGTCGTCCCGAAAGGCTTTGTCTGCACCGTCTGCCACGGCTCTTTCACCATGGGACCCCGGGGCCGTTTCGTCAAAGGGAAGGAGGGCGGTATCCTCGGGCCTCCCGAGCACATGCTCCTTCACCGCGAATGGCTGCGGGGCATGAAGGAACGCTTCAACGAGAAGAAAAGAGAGATAATGAAGACCATCGTTCCTTACAGGGACGACGGAGAGTGGGTGGAACCACCCCGGTAAAGACAGTTTCAAGTTTCAAGTTCCAGGTTCCAGGAAAAAGACAAAGACAGCATCTTGCGGTCTCTCTTTGAGCCTGAAACTTGGAACCGTCTTCTTGTCTTTGCCTGAAACGTGAAGCGGTTCTTGAGGTCTCTTGCCTGAGACTTGAAACTTGGAACCTGAAACAGAGGTTAAAGGGGCCCGAAGGCCCCTTTTTGTTTCTTAGAAGAAGTACCATGCACCGAATCTGTAAACATCGGCCACGCCTGTGCGATCGGCATTGCCCGTGCCCACGCTGAGGGGGGCGCCAGTGCTGGTAACAGGCACGCCGTATCCGTTGTAACCCGTGTAGTTCCGGACCCACTGGATACCGAACCTGATGGCCTGGTTCGCATCCCACAGCAGGTTAGCGCCGTAGCTCTGGGTCATGTTGTAGGTGCTGACCGCGGCGTTCCGCGCGTAATTGCTGGCGTTGTGTTTTAGATAGCCGTAGTTGCCGTTGAGGTGGAGGGCGTTGGTGATCCACCATGATAGGTTGGCCTGGAGGCCGAACATCGTCGGGGCCGCCATGCTGCTGTCGGGCCTCTGGTAGGAGGAGTAGTTGGAGTCATAGAGCCAGCCGCTGCCGTTCAGGTTCTGGCCGACCCAGAAGTTACCGTTGAGGAGGACGGCCATTGCCTTGTTGCCTGCCTTCTCGGGAACGATGGGTACCGAATACCTGAAGGCCACCGCCCAGGAATTGAGGGTATCATCCCTGTAGTCGTTGCCGGTCGCGGTGACGTACGCTTGGCTCGTACTGTTGTCCTTTCCATAGTAGCCGCCCAAAGCGAACTTCAGGTTCTGGGGGCCGATCTTGCCACAGCGGTCGGTCCAGTACGCGATCTCGCCCTGGAATCCCGGCCAGCTGCTTCTGGCGAAGCCGTCATTGGACTGACGGACCGCACGGAAGCCTG
>JAAYAK010000104.1 GCA_012719415.1 Syntrophorhabdus sp. | reverse complement strand
GGGATCCCCATCTCACGCACCCGTCCCAGGAATTCGTTGTCGGGGAAACGGGCGTTCACGAAGGAACCGACAACAACCTTGAACCGCGATCGGTCCATGGCGCCGGCAAGGCTGAGAACCACCTTCTCGGCCCCTCCGAAATGCGCCGGCGCGATAAGGTGCAGCACGGTGATCGGCTTTTCTGAAGGTTCGCCCGTCATGTCTTCCTGGAGATCGTGAGGGAAGGCCTGCCTTTTCGCCAACCCGCCACTCTTTTTACGGCCCGCGCCGGGTTGCCCGCGACGAGGGTGAAGGGGGCGACATCCTTGGTCACCACGGCACCGGCGGCCACGACCGCTCCCTCGCCTATGGTCACCCCCTTGAGGACCATGGCCCGGCAACCGATCCAGACCCCGTTTCCGATCGTCACGGGCCTGACCAGTTCGGGACCGTTGTCGGTCGAATGGTAGTCGCGGTCCATGATGACACAGTCCCAGGCTATGATCGCCCCATGGCCGATATCGACGAGCCTGCCGGCGTGGATCTCCGTCCTGTCGCCGATGGAGCAGTTCCGGCCTATCCTGATGCGGGCCCTGTCAACACCGCCGCTCCCCCGGCAGGAAAGCTTCACCCCCGGCCAGAGGTCGGTCATATCGCCCACCGATATGGTCCCGTCGCGTCTCATTATTCGAAGCCTGCCACGCACCGACACCAGGGCGCGCCGCTCAAAGCTCAGGCACGAGACGACATACCCCCGCGCGAAGCGAAGGGCGGCCGAGGCGACCTGAAAGGGGGACCTGTGTCTCAGCTTTGTCAGGAACTCTGCTGGTCTCATCTATTCCCAGACGCCCTCCAGCGAATCGTGGGACCGGGGATGGAGCGTCTTCTGTCCCACCATCTTTGCCAGGAAATCGAGGCCGAAGGTGAAGAAGGGCAAGGGGTCCCTGAAACAGAGATCGTCGAAGGCGATCTTTCTGCCAAAAAGTCTGAAGTACTCTTTCAGGAACTCCATCTTGTCGCCCGCGCGTTTCAAGGCCTCAGGAAGGGTCCTGAGGTCCCCCCACACCCATCGCGTGACGACACCTTTCCTGAAGCCGTCGATACCAGGTGTGTCGCCGTCGCGGGCCAACGTGTAAAGCAGATAGGGAAAGTCCACGCCGCTCGCGATGCCCTGCACCAGGGAACCCCAGAGACGCGGGTTGATGTCGATGAGGTGGGGTACGCCCGTTGCCTCATCGACGATGAAATCCGCCTGGCATATCCCGTGCCAGGCGAGCCTCTCCAGCAATCTCCTCAAATGGCCCACCGCGACGGGGTTATCGACGCTCACCCTCAGCGTCGCCTGCCCGCCGGTGAAGGGAAGGTCCCTCAATTGCCTGTAGACGACATGGGCTTTCAACTCTCCGCGGCTGAAGAGCATCGCCACGCAATGCACCGTCCCGTTTATCTTTTCCTGAACGGAGAACCTCTCCCAGGGACGCCCGAACCAGGTATCCCCGGAAAGGATGTTCTCGAGTTCCCTTTCCGTCGCCGCCTCCCTGATACCCCAGGCACCCCCGCCCTGATTGGGCTTCACGAGCACGGGGTAAGTCAGAACCGCGGCCTTCGGACCCGCCCTCCTCAGCTCCTCGGCCGCGAAGGTCCGCGGCACGGGCACGCCGAGCGACTCCGCCAGCGGCATCCACCTGTCCTTGTTGTGCGCGGTCAGGACCTGGTCATAATCGGGGATGGCCACGCGGACGTGCCGGGAGATCTCGTCCTTGTATTTTGACAGGAGGAATGTCTCCTCGAACACGGGTATGAGCACTTCCGCCTTGAGGCGCCGCGCGTTCTTGACGATTGACGCGATGAAGCCCGCCTGGTCCCTGAACGGGGACGGGTAGATGAAGTGGCCCCTCGAAAAGCGTGAGGCAAAAGACATGGACAGCGGCACGAAGTCGGCGGTGTAAACGGGTATCCCCTTCCCGCCGAGGCTCCTGACAACGGTGTAGGCGATCCTGTTCTTCGCGTTCGTGACGATGGCACTCATGGTGTACTCACTTGGATGTGCGGATCCTTCTCTTAAGCATGTTGCCCGCGTGCTCCCTCCATTCCTCGAAGAAGGGTCTGGGGTCCCTGGGATCGAAGATCGCGAAGGACATCCTGCCCAGATAGGGGCGCAAATATTCCCGGATCGAGAGTCTTTCCATTCCGTGGTTAAGTGCCGTGTGGAGGAGGTCTTTGTACAGGTGCACCCAGTAGACGTTCTCCCTGAAGGAGTGCACCCGTATCTTCTCATGCCGGACAAGGTCCGCGTATTCGATATAGGGAAAGTTGATGCCGCATGAGGTGCACAGGGCCGTATAGAATATGAACCTGGGGTTGATCTCGATAAGTTTGTACTCGCCGTCACGGGGATCGTATTTCCACTCGATCTCTGAAAAACCATGGTAGCCGAGCTCTCTCAGGAGTTTGCGGCTCTGTTCATCGACATCCGTGATCCTTTCGCTTTTCGTCACCCGTCCCTGGCCGTATCTCGGCGGGTCCTGCCTCATTTTCCTCGATGTCATGGAGGCGAGCATCTCTCCCGACCGATCGATGTACGAAGCGAACTGGACCATCTGTTTGCTGTCCGGACCGGGAATGATCCCGCATATCATCATGCCGAAGGCATCACCGGTGAAGTTGCCGGTGAGGTCCCTGTACACAGCCTCCAGCTGCTCGAAGCATTCTATCTCGAGCAACTTGAAGCCGAAGCGCCTTATGAAGACGTGGGCCCGACCCGGTTTCAGGAGACAGGGAAACTCTATTATGTCCCTGAGCCTGCACAGATCTTCAAGGGACCGCGCGTGGAAGGTCTCGGGGACGGAGATCCCCAGCCGGCGCGCGTTCTCGTAGAGGACTCTCTTGTCGAGGATGCCTTCGATGACATCGAGGCCAGGCGTGGGGATGATGTAGTATCGCGACAGAATGCCCTTGTACCTCGCCAGGAATTCGACGCCGTAATCCTTCGTGGGTATGATCAATGTGCCTGACCACTTTCGCCCATTCTTCAGGAGATAGACGAGGAGGCGCTCCGGCTGTTCGATGAAGCACGGGACCTCGATGCGGTCGGCCACATATCTCGAATGCCTTCCGATCTCCTCGCTTTCCTGGTCGTAGATGACGATGGATCGTACACCCCGCCTGCCAAGTGCCCTCATCACCTGGTATCCCAGGCCCGTGGCGTTAAGCAGGATGACCTTGTCCCCCGTCGATGAAATATGCTTCGCGGTATGCAACGATCACCCCATGAACAGACGCGACCAGGTCTGGAGCGCCAGGACGCCCATGAGCAGCGTGGCCCGGTCCGGCAGGCCGGCCTGGTGTTCTCTTCTCAGCCTTTCGACCTCTTGCGCGTCGAAGAGCCCCACCTTTCTTATGTCAGCCTCCGAAAGCGCCATCTCCGCCCAGTCCGGAAGGCGGCTTCTCATGAGCCAGGTTTCGTAGGGTGCCGCTAGTCCCTTCTTCCTGCGCAATCTCGCCCCCTCGGGTACGATACCCTTCACCGCGTTCCTGAGGAGGAACTTCTCGGTAAGATCGAAATAGGTGCCGTCGATCTTCAGACGAAAAGGGACTGACGCGCAGAATTCCCACAGCCTGTGATCGAGAAAGGGTACGCGCGCCTCAACGGAATGTGCCATGCTCATCCGGTCCAGTGAGTGGTTGATGTCGTCGACCATGCGCGTCCGCGACTGCAGCCAGAGCATCTGGTCGGGCAGGGGCCGCCCCGCCACGGCCGGCAGGTGGTCCTTCCACGAATCGAGCAGTGGTGCGCCATTGCTCCTTAACGCCTCGGAGACCTCGCGGCAGAGCAGGCGCTCCTTGGTCTTCGGGTCGCCGATGGTGAGCCACGCGCGGTACTGGTCCTGTGCGTCGCCGCGCCCCTCCCGCAGAACCCTGTACATCCCCATGGCTCCGGCGCCGCGGGAACGAAAGAGCAGACCCTGGGCCACTATGGCGCGCAGGAAAAAAGGCAACTTCAGAAAGGGTCTCGCCCAAACCTCACCGCGGTGCCAGTGGTAACCCGCCAGCAGCTCATCGGACCCCTCGCCGGTGAGAACTACCTTGACGCCGCTTTGTCTCACGGCCCTGTGCATGTGGTATTCCGTGACGAACACCGGCTCCGCGAGAGGCTCCTCGAGGTAATAAAGGGCCTCGGGATAATCATCCATGCTGTCCCTGCCGAAAGCGACGGGGACGTGGTCCGTTCCGAGAGCGGCGGCCGTCTCCCGGGCGGCATCGGCTTCGTTGAGACGCCAGCTGTCGAAGCTTATGGATATGGTCTTCAAGCGGGTCGCAAGAGACCTCTGCGCGAAGGCGGCTATCGTCGCCGAGTCTATCCCGCCCGACAGGAGTGCCCCGAGAGGCACCTCGCTCATAAGGTGCATCCCGATGGATTCCGCCAGAAGTTCCTTGAACTCCTCGGTCAGCTCCTGAACGGTGGTGCCGTTTCCCCCGCTGTAGGCAAGCTCCCAGTACTTTCTCATCCTGATGGTCCCGTTCCTGACGGTAAGGAAGTGCGCCGGAGGAAGCTTCTTTATCCCCTGGCAGATGGTGCGTGGGTTCGGAACGAACCCGACGGTGAGAAAGGCATCGACTGCGGCCATGTCCATTCGGCAGGACATCCCCGATTGCAGCAGGATACCGCGGATCTCGCTGGAGAAGTAGAGCCTGCCCCCTTCTTCCGCATAATACAGGGGCTTGATCCCCATGCGGTCCCTGCACAGGAAGAGAGCGCGCTCGGAGCTGTCCCAGATGGCGAAGGCGAACATCCCCCGCAATCTCGAGAGGCAGCCTTCCATACCCCACTGTTCGTACGCGTGAACGACCGTCTCCGTGTCCGACCTCGTCCTCATCCTGTGCCCGCGCCCTATGAGCTCTTCTCGCAACTGCAGGTGGTTGTATATCTCGCCATTGAAGACGATGGATATGGCGCCATTCTCGTTGGACAGGGGTTGATGCCCACGTGCGACATCTATGATGCTCAGGCGGCGCATCGCCAGCCCCACCTGCCCGTCGGTGAAAGCCCCCGAATCATCGGGCCCTCTGTGCAAGAGGGCGTCGTTCGCCCTTATGAGCCGGGCCGGCTCCGGCGGCGTCCCGCCGTTAAGGTTCAGAATACCGGTGATGCCACACATGCTGCCTCCTTCCAGGCGATGATCCCGAGAACGTTCATCATGGCGACACCCCGTTTATTCCGAACGGGGAGGTCTTTGTGTTCCTCCACCTCCTGATCACATTGCCCGCGTGCTGCTTCCACTGTTCGAAGAAGGGTCTGCAGTCCCTCGGATCGAATATGGCGAAACACTTCTTCCCCAGGTAGGGTCTCACGTAATCCCTGAGCGACAGGTCCTCCAACCGGTGGTTCAGCACAGTGTGGAGGGCGTCCGCGTATTCGTGGATCCAGTAGACGTTCTCCCTGAAGGAGCTGATCCTGATCTTCCTGTCGAGAACGAGGTCCGCGTACTGGATGTACGGGAAATTGATGCCGCAGGCGACGCACAGTCCCGTGTAGAATATGAACCGGGGATTGATCTCTATGAGCTTGTACGTCCCGTCGCGGGGGTCATATTTCCACTCTATCTCGGAAAACCCGTGGTAGCCGAGTTCCCTGAGAAGCCTCAGGCTTATCCCATCCACGCCGTCGACCCTCTGGCTTATCGCCACCCTCCCCTGCCCGTACCGCGGCGGGTCCTGCCTGAGCTTTCTCGACGTCATGGAGGCAAGCACCTCTCCTGCTCTGTCCATGTAGGAAACGTACTGAATCATCTGCCTGCTGTCGGGACCGGGGATTATGTCACATATCATCAGTTCGAACCTGTCGGACGTGAAGTCCTTCGTCAGTTCCCTGTAACGCCTCGTAAGGTCGGTGAAACTGTGGACCTCGAACATCTTGACGCCGAATTCCCGTATGAACAGGTGCGCGAGCCCCGGCTTCAGGAGACAGGGGAACGTGAGAATGCCCTCCAGCGAGCGGAGCTCCTCCATCGACCCCGGCGAATGGATGGCCGGCACCCCGATGCCGATGTGCCGGGCGACGGCGTAGAGCGACTTTTTATCCACGACGGTGTTCACGACATCGAGGTCGGGGGTGGGGATGACGTAGTGGGCCGACAACCTGTCCCTGTTGGCGGCGAGGAATTTGACCCCGTAGTCGTCGGTGGGGATTATGAGTGTTCCCTTCCATTCATCCTTCCTGTCGAGGAGGAAGTCGGTCAGGACGCCCTGCCTGTCAAAGTAGCCGGGTATCTCGTGGGTCTCTATGACGTGCTTCGAGAACTGGGCGATCTCGTCGGGCTCATGCCCGTAGATCACGATGCTTCCGATACCCTCCGCTGCGAGGGCCTTCACGACCTGGTACCCCAGTTCGCGCGCCGTCAGAACGATCACCTTTTCCATAGCTTTCCCATCCTCCCTTGCCTTACGAAGCGCATGGCCTTCCCCACGCTGAGCTTTCTGAAGAAAACGGGCCAGTACAGGGGATGCGTCAGAATAAGAGGGAGGGTGTACCGGGCAAGGATCATCCTCCTGCCCGCCTCGTTGAGTTCATACGCCGACTCTCTCACCTGGCCGTTCATCCGCTTGAGCATATCGTCAAAAAAAGATGCGAGAGACGCGGGCAGCTCAGCCGGCAGTGTTTCCTCGCGGTACACGGGATACACTCCGGCGACCTCGTAGCCCGTCCTGTCGAAGACCACCCTCACGTACATGCCGATCTTGCACTCGGGACGCTGGAAGAGAACGTTCTCCCTGCAGTCCTCGTAGCGTATACTGTAGGGCAAGCTCGCGTACTCCTCCCGGGGCGTGAAGATAAAGTTCCCCAGGGAGTAGAATATGTGTTTCCCCTTATAGACCTCGTAGCCCTGCGTCACGTGAGGGTGGTGCCCGATGATGAGGTCGGCGCCCTGGTCGATGAGCCTCCTTGCCGCCTCCTGCTGGTCAGCGTTGATGAAGATGTTGTGGTCATCACCCCAGTGGAGGAACATGATGAGAAAATCGCAGTCCTTCTTCAGGGAACCCACATCAAGATCGCGGAGGTCCCTGGAAAGGTGGCCGCAGAACTGCGTTTCCACCCAGTTGACCGCCGCCATCCCCAGGGTGATACCCTTCGCGGTCACGCGGCGATACTGGGACAGCGCCCCGTGGTCGATGCCGAAGGCTCCGATCCCCGCGTTGTCGAGAAGACCCCGCGTTTCATCGAGGCCCTCCTCAAAGAGGTCGAAGATATGGTTGTTGTTGAGGCTCACATGGGTGAAACCAAAGTCCGTGAGGATACGGAGGTTCGACGCGTCCGACCACAGGGGGATCTTCCTCGTGTCCATGGCCGCGGGCGGCTCCAAGACAACGGGACATTCCAGGTTACCGACGACCAGGTCGGCCCCCCTGAACTGCCCGGAGAGCCCCGGGTCGGGAGAGGCGGTCACCACCTTCGCGCCGGGCATCACATCACCTGTGAAGATACAATCGATCATCGCTCACACCATCCTTCCACGCGCTGCGGTTCCCCTCGAGAGGGCCGCCGCGACCTTCCTGAAGAGCTTTCCGTAGAATTCGAAAGGGCCCGCGTTCCGCGAAACGTTGACATTCCTGCAGGAATTCACGAAGAACCTGAAAGTGGCGAAATATCCGGCCCTGAGGTTCCCGTCGCGCAGGAAGTCCGCCTTTCTCAACGTTCTGTGCGTATTCTCGTTCCAGTTCATCGTAACCAGAAGGAGCCTTCTGGAACCCCCCCGAAGCAACACCCTGCCCGCCTCCGCCAGGATGGACGGGGTAATATTTCCGCCCCTGTATTCCTGGTCCACATAGGCGTTGTAAGCATACACGTCACCGTCTTTCAATCGCAGCGTCGCATCGATCTCCCTGATGTGCTTGTCGACGGTGCTGAACCATATGTACCCGGCGATCCGGTCCCCGTCCTCGCAGACGAAGCAACGCTCTCCGCTGCGCAGGCGGTCGTCGACGTCCTTCATGCCGAAGGCCGGCTGAAAGGTGGTCTCCCGCGTTCCCTGGAGGGCCAGACCCCGCTCGAAGGCCGCGCGGTCACGCGGGGTTAGTTCCCTGAAGAGGAGACCTCCCGCTGACCTGACACAGAGGGAGGCGACATCCCGCATCGACCTCTCGTAGAGTACCATTGTCGTCAGTGAGAACATGTGCCGCCTGATCTTTGGCAAGAAACCCGCCATGTGTCTGTCCCGGCCTCCCGTCTACTCGTAGAAGGTAAGGCCGTACCGGGCGAAGAGTGACCTGTTCCTCGGCGTCAGAAGCCCTCCGTTCGTGGCCTGGATACCCGTGGTTCCCCACTCTATGTTCCCCTCGATCACCACCGGGCCGGCAGGGCAGACCGCGAGGTCCCACCCGATGGCCTTGAGCTCGCTGAAGACCTTCTGGGCCTGTGCCGCCGTCTCCTTGACCTCTTTCCAGTAAGGGACCTCAAAGCCCTCGAAGACGACACCCGTGAGGGGATGTCTTTTCAATTCCTCCGCCGGCGAGGTCTTTTGAAAACCCCTGTCTTTCAGCCTGCCCGTCTCGAGGTCAACCCCCACCACCACCCCTCCCAGAGAGAAATTGTCCACTGCCGTCCTGTCAGAGCTCGTCCTCAGCATCGCAGCGAGGAACTCCACTCCGCCCTCGCGGGTCAGAAGGGTGATAACGCGTATCGTGTTCAGGGAAAAGGGGTTCATGCTTTCCAAATGCGGGTGCTGCCTGATCACTTCCTGGATGATGAATTCTCCTTCCGGGAGGTCCGCGGCGGCCCGGGGGTGACCTTCCGGACGTGACGCGGGTCTTAACTCTATCTCCCGGCCGTTGCGGCGGGCAAAGTAGATACCTTTCCCCTGCACACCGTGCCGGGGTTTCAGGATCGCTGTGTCAATTCCCTTTTCATCCATGATCTTCGCGAGGCACGAGTCGTCGCCACCGGGCAACCCGCCGGTGCACATGCCATGGAGTTCGGGAACGGGTATCCCGTGATACCGGCAGAGACAGTGGAATAGGTGCTTATCGTTCACGAGGGAACTGTAGCTGTCGTTCCACAGGCTTTTGTAGAACCTGTGCTTCAGAAGCGGCGCGACGGTCTCATCCATGTATTCCCTGAAATCCTTCCGGCTCCTTGATTGGAACTGGAAAAGGTGATAGTTCACGGGCATGACCTTGAGGACGAAAAAGAGGTACAGGTGATCGAGAACGATGGCGGACCGGGATTTCCCCGGGGGGGCGCCGCCGTTACGGGGCCGCGCGATCCCCCGGAGAAGCCCCGGGAACTGTGCGAAATGGGACGAGTAGTGATGGATGGACCTCAGTATGTCTATCATCTTAGCGAGGGCGGCTTGAGGCTGAAGTTGATCATCTCGTGGGTATTCTGGATCGTGTTGAGATGCGTCAGGATCGCATCGTCGGTCATCCCGCTCAAGTAATCCTGGAAGTAGTTGAGTGCCGTGTAGAGGTCCGTATCGCTCGTCGTGCAGATCAGCATGCCGCGGTGGAAGGTCCCCGCGTAGTAGTTGCAGGAGTTGCAGGAACCGTAGAACAGGCGGGCGTACTTGAGGTCGCTCGCACTCACCCCGGTGTTGCCATACAGGATGGTCTTGTCGTAGAAGCCGCCGAAACCCGAAAAGTGGGGCTTGTAGCGGTACACGTTGTCCGCCATGACGATGGCGTCTATGGAGAAGCTCTGGACATAGTCGGATTTCGTCTTTGCGCTGCTGCCGTTGGCGGACGTGACCGTGAGCGTCACCGGGTACATGCCCGCCGTCAGGAAGGAGTGGATGGGATTCTGCTGAGTGCTCGTCGTGCCGTCACCGAAGTCCCAGAACCAGCTCGTGGGGTTCCCCGAGCTCTGGTCGATGAATTCGAGCGGTGTCCAGCCGGTGACGATGCGGTTCTTTGCCGCGAACTGGGCGCTCAGGGTGGCCGTCCGGTCCACCGCGATGAGGCCCGTCTTGATCTCCGTGTCCTGTGCCCCCACCGTATCGGTGACCGTGAGACTCACCGTGTATATGCCCGGGCTCGTGTAGATATGCTGGGGGCTGCGCGCGGTGCTTGTCGTGCCGTCGCCGAAATCCCAGAACCAGGCCGTGATGTTCGCGCCGGCGCTGGAAGATTCCTGGCTGTAATCCGTAAGATCAACCGTGAGAGGCGCCGAACCCGTTATGGCGCTGACGCCGAACTCGGCCTGAAGCATGTTGGTGAGACCCGTAAGGGAGGTGAACATTACGGCATCGGCGATCACTCTTCCGTTCGCGTTGTCCGTCAGCTGGACCGTGTAGCTGCCCTTGCCGAAATAGAAGGACCCCAGGGTGTACCCGCCTGACGGTGCCGCCGCGGTCTGGTCGACCTCGACGTCCGTATAACCGCCGTAATGCTGCACCCTGTAGACAGCGTTCGAGGCGTTGCCGCTGCCCGACTGCCATGAGGCCGAGACCTTGTAGAATCCGGCGGTCTTCACCACGATGGTCCACGTCGCCGAGTTCTCGCCCGTGCCGGCGGCATGGTACTGGTAATTGTAGCCCATGTACTCGATCTTCGTCTGATCGCTCTCCTTCGCGACCGGCCAGGTGCCGACAAGATCGCACCGGTTGTAGTCCGTGGCATTGTTGGTGATGAAGTACCCGGGATTGAGAGTGGGGTCGGGCGCGAGACCATCGGCGGAGTACCAGGCGGTCACACCGGAATCGGGGAACCTCTCCAGGTAGCTCCCGTCGGAGAGCTCGATCTTGTAGAGAGTGGGATCTCCGTCGATCTTGTACGTCAGGTAGTAGTTGTACGGGGGAATCCCCTCGGAGAAGGTGTAGGGCATGATGCCGCTCGTCCCGTCCTTGAAGACGGGCAGCCAGTTGGGATACGCCTGACCGTACTGGACGCCGTCGATCTTCACCGATACCATGGGGGTTGAGGTGTGTGTGAATCGGTCATCGTCTATGTAGTAGACGTCGTCCATCTGCTGCACATAGACCTCGTTGCCCTGTGCGAAGGATCCGCCAAGGCCGAAATTGGAGTGACCATTGAAGATGATGTGCGCGTCCTTCTCTTTCAATGCCGACATGAAAGCCGAGGGTGTGGTTATGAAGCGGGTGGTGAAGGTCCTCCCCACGGAGGCGTTGCTGTACACCCAGGCATCGCCGACCTGGGTCGCCCCCAGGTTCGCGAGGATTATCTTCGCGTTGTTCGCAAAGACGGCGTCCTTGGCGTACCCGTCGACGAGATAAATGTTCTCCTCGACCGGGACCGTGTGGATATACTGGGACATTGTCTTCGTATAGGAACCCGCCGGGTTGGATACCGTGAGCGAAACCGTGTAGTAGCCAGCGCTCGCGTAGACGTGAAAGGGGTTCCGCTCCGTGCTCGTCGTGCCGTCGCCGAAACTCCAGAGCCACGACGATACCATTCCGAGGCTCTCGTCGGTGAACTGCACGGTCATGCCTGCATTCCCCTCGACCACGTCGGCGGAAAAGCCCCCCGCGGGGACGGTCGGCCCGGTCTTGAGAAGGCTGACGGCATCGGCGCAGGTGCTCGAGGGACTTGCCTGGGAGGTGATCGTTATGTTGTAGGTCACGCCGGCGGCAAATTCATAGACGCCGAGACTGTTCCACTGCCCCGCGTTCTCGAGCTGATTGACGGTGACCGTTTTCGGCCCCCCGGCATAGTTGATCGCAACGGGTACCGACGAGCTCCGCGTCGACGATGTGGTCCACCACATGGAAACGTCATAGTAACCTGCTGAAGGGGGAGTGAACGACCAGGTGAAGGTCGCCCCGTCGCGGGACCACACGGAGTCCGTGCCGTAGTAGCCCGTTGCGGTGGATGTGGACCAGGCTCCGGTCTTCGATGTCGCGGCATCGGTGTTGTCGATGATGACCACGACATTGAGGTCCTGAAGGACAGGCCGCGACCAGACACCATTCTTGCCCCTGACCTTGAACGTGATGGTATGCGCCCCGGCGCTGAGAGTGGAAAGCGTCACCGAAGACCCGGACCCTATGACACCGTCAATGGAGGAAGACCATTCGTACGCGGTAAGCGTGCCGTCGCCGTGTCCGGTCAGGGTGACAGCCCCGCCGAGCCTGGCCGGACTCGGGGAGATGGAGTCTATGTAAGCCGTGGGCATGGTCTTCTTGAGAGTGAACTTCAGCGCGTCGGCACAGGTGCTCGCCGGGTACGGGCGGGAGGTCACAGTGATGTTGTAGGTCACGCCGGATAGAAACACCAGGGAATCGGCCAGCGCGTTCCACTGACCCGCGTTCTCGAGCTGATTGACGGTGACCGTCTGCGATCCGTCGGCGTGATCGATCACGACGGGGATGGCCGCGCCTCTCGTCGAGGTCGTGGTCCACCACATGGCGACATCGTAGATACCCGACACCGTCGGTGTGAACTGCCACGTGAAGGTCGCCCCGTCGCGGGACCAGACCGAGTTGGTTCCGTAGCAGCCTGTCGCGCCTGATGCTGACCAGTAGCCGGTGCGCGACGTTGCGCTGTCGGTGTTGTCGATGACAACCTCCAGGGAAGGCTC
>JAAYAK010000103.1 GCA_012719415.1 Syntrophorhabdus sp. | reverse complement strand
AATACACCCTCTTCTCCGGTATCGCGCCCCGTACACCGCCCCGGGGGTCCGCCATGTCGCCGGCGTACCGCGGGATGACGTGGACGTGGAGGTGCATCACCGTCTGGCCGGCGGCGGTGCCAACGTTCGCGCCGACGTTGTAGCCATCGGGGTGGAACCGGTCGTCGAGGAGAGTTTTTGCTTCCCAGGCGAGGGCGATGAGGGCAGCAAGTTCTGCGTCGGTCGCGTCGAAGAGGGTGGGGGCGTGGCGGAAGGGGATGATGAGGAGGTGACCGGGGTTTACCGGGTATTTATCGTAGCGGGCGTAGCAGAGGGTGTTGGCGAGGACTATGTCTTCCGGCGGGGGGTTGCAGAAGGGGCAGGTCAGATCGCCCATGCTTCGTACCCCCGGACGTGGATGAGGTAGGCGCATTTCTCGGCGAGGTGGTCGAAGGCCCGATCCCACCCCCGGGTGCTCAAGCTCCGTTCCACTGGAACGTCATATCCTACGAGCAAGTCGTTCCTGCCGGAGCATCGCATTCTCCGCAAGGTTAAAGAGATGATCGGAATCGCGCACATATCACGCATCATCGCGCACATATCACGCATCATCACTCCTGATCATCTCAACTCCTCTCTCGGAAGAGAGACTATAGTGGGTATCGCGCCGCGATCGGCCTCTCCGTTCAACGATGCGCTTCCTGACAAGGTCGTTTAAATCGTTCACTGCGGTCCTCGCGGCGACGGTGTTGAGCTCCTGGTACTGGCTGTTGGTGATCGTGCCGTGAACACGCAGGAAGGAGATCGCAGCAATCTGCCGCTTGTTCAACCCGAGTTCCTGTAGATACTCCTCTGTGAAGGGATCTTTGCGCATGGTGAGGGTGAATCCAAGCGGCGTGCTGGTGATCACCGGCACCGGCAGGCTTGCTGCGTTGAGCACAGTGATCATCCGCTCGATCCCGGAACCATAGCGTTCGATGAACCCGGCCCGGTAGAAGACCTCGGCGATCTTCGGGTTGCGGTGGTAGGAGTAGTGCTCTTTCAGGATCGTCTCGAGGGTGATGCCTTCGGGGAGGCGGCCGGGGTTATGGAAGCGAATATGGTCATCGAAGATCCTGACCTGAGTCTGGACTGTGTTGTTGAAGTAGTCGCAGTGGATGAGGGCGTTCAGCAGGGCCTCGCGGATGGCCGGGAGCGGGTAGTCCCAGACTTCTTTCCTCTGGAAGGATTCCTGCATCGCTTCCTCGGATATGTCATACCTTACGCCGATGTAACTCTTGATGATCCGCTCGGCCTCATCGAACTGAGAGAAGAGGTTCCCCCTGATCTCGTGGTCGCCGATGATGATATCGGCCCGCCTGAACCTGCCGATCCTGACGATGCTATTGGGGAAGTCCTTCTGCGGGTCTCTGCCGAAGAGGATGAGAGCTCCGTTCCTGATCCGCCCGTCCCTGACAAGATCAAGGCGGCGGAGGACGGTATCGATCGGTTCGTCGGGATCGATAGCGGTGATGCGCCCTGCCGCCTTTGCAAGGGCAAGAAAACGCCGGACAGTCCCCTCATCGATCTGGTCGGGTGTGTATGGGCCGGTGATACCGTCCCATTCGATGCTCTGTTGGAAATACTCCCGGAGTTCATCGGGAAGCATCTCGCGGGTGGTGTCACCGACACGGGTGTAATACCGTCCGTCATAGGCGACCGGGGCGCGGCTCTGCTCTACGGCAATGGTAAGAATATGCTTCCCATCGATCTCGTGGATATCGATGACCGGGTGGATGCCGAGCCTGGTGGTTATACTGTCTGCAAGGACTTTGATTGTGTTATTCCTGAGATCGATGCCGGTAACGGCGTGATCTCTATCCCTGACACCAAGAATGACCGTACCGCCGGCGGTGTTGGCGAAGGCAGAGATGAGTTTGTAGAGGTTGCTGCTCACTTCCTCCTTATAATCGATGCGCCGCCCTTCAAAGCGTGCAAGAAGAGCAGGAAGGTCATCAATGAGACGTGCCCTCACGCCATCCGAATCCGGGGATCGTATCTGCCCCACCCGATGGCAAGGGAAGATCAGTGCCCCTGAAGCGGGTATCTGCTCTGATCCTTTCGATTTTGATCATGGTATATCTCCAGGTCTGAATGGGTGTCATGGTTTAAGCGAAAGGCAATAACCACGCTGATATTGAAAGCCGGGCATGTTAGGGCTTTCGATCCGACTCTGGAAGGCTTTTGAGGACATGCCCGGGGCGAGACTCCCCCCGGGGGCCCAGGCAGACCGAACCGCCCCTCAATACACCCTCTTCTCCGGTATCGCGCCCCGTACACCGCCCCGGGGGTCCGCCATGTCGCCGGCGTACCGCGGGATGACGTGGACGTGGAGGTGCATCACCGTCTGGCCGGCGGCGGTGCCAACGTT
>JAAYAK010000102.1 GCA_012719415.1 Syntrophorhabdus sp. | reverse complement strand
CTGTATTTGGAAAAGCCAAGCAGGTATTCGCGGAAGACGTCACGGTACCGCGTGGAAATATCCCCAAGTTCGTCAAGAAGATCAGGGAACTGGCCAAGAAATATGATGTCGAGATCGTCGTCCTCGGGCATGCCGGTGACGGAAACCTCCATCCGGCCGTTCTGACAGATCCTGCCAATAAGGAGCATTACGAGCGCGCCTTAAAGGCGGTGGATGAGATCATCGAAAGCGCCGCCGTTGAGTTTGGCGGAGTACTCTCCGGAGAACACGGTATTGGCCTGGAGAAACAGAAATTTATGAGGAAGGTCACCGAACCGGCCGTCATAAACATGATGAAAGGGATCAAGGCACTTATTGACCCGAACAACATCATGAATCCGGGCAAGATCTGGGAGTAGTCCATAAAGGGGGTTGCGAGTGAAAGATCTGAAAGAACTTAAAAAGATAGAACAATTCTCTGACCAGTGCATGAAGTGCGGTTTCTGCAGTTTCTTCTGCCCTGTCTACCAGGAAGAAAAGATGGAGACCTCTGTGGCGCGCGGGAAGAACTACCTCGTGAAACAGATCCTGGCGGGAAAGCAGGAATTCACGCACGAGATGGCGGATATTATCGGGAAGTGTCTTCTCTGTAAACGCTGTGCGGCGAACTGCCCCGCGAAGACGCAGATAGACCGCGTCGTCGTGGCCGCCCGCGCGCAGTTGGTGAAAGAGAAAGGGCTCGGCGCCATCAAGAACTTCGCCTTCCGCAAGGTCATGGCGGACAGAAAGGCATTCGGCAAATATGCCAGACTGATGCAGAAGTTCCAGTGGATGATGCCCAAAACAGGGGGCAAGATCCGTCACCTTCCCGACTTTGTGAAGAACCTGGGAAGGAGGAACTTCCCGGAACTTGCCAAGACATTCCTGAGAGACCAGGTGAAGCCCGTCTACAAACCCCAGAACGGCCAGAAGCCGATCATGCGGGTCGGTTTCTTCACGGGATGTGCCACGGACTTCGTCTATCCAGAATTCGGTCTCAAGTTCATCGATTTTTTGACGAGGCACGGTGTCGAGGTGGTGGTTCCCGACACGCAGAACTGCTGCGGGGCAGCCATCTACTTCAGCGGCGATTTCGAGACGGGCAGGATGCTGGCGGACCTCAACATCAAGGCCTTCAAAGACCTCGACGTGGACTATATCGTCACGACATGCGCGACGTGCAGTTCGACCCTGAAGGACTATCAGAAGTATCTTCCCGACACTGAAGAACAGAAACAGCGCTACGAAGAATTCGAGAAGAAGGTCAAGGATAGCATGGAGTTCATCATCGATATCCTCAAGATCAAACCCGAAGACTTCAAGCTGAAAAAGGAGTTTGAAGGCAAAACGGTAACATGGCATGACCCCTGCCACCTTGTCAGATACCAGAACATCAAGGACCAGCCAAGGGCGATCCTCAAGGCCCTGAAGGGCGTTAAGTATGTGGAAATGCCCAACGCGGACCTCTGTTGTGGAATGGGCGGCTCGTTCAGCGTCTACCATTACGATCTGACGAAGAAAATAGCGGGCAAGAAAATGGACGGCATCAAGGCGACCGGTGCGGATATCGTTGTGACTGCTTGCCCAGGCTGTATGATCAACCTCATCGACAATGTTTTGTTGAACAAAATGCCGCAAAAGGTGCATCATCTCCTGGAACTGGTGGAGTAAGTAGTAGCAAGTCGATATCTCGAAGACCAACTGCACACCTACATCTCAAACTCACAGGGAGGAGTACACATGAAGAACGGCCACTGGATGACAGCGAAGGATGTTCTAAGGATTCAAGCATTTAAGTACCCCGACAAGGTTGGAGCGAAAGACCTTTACAAGCAGTTTACCTTCAAAGAATGGAACGAGAGGACCTGCCGGCTCGCGAACGCGCTTGCCGATCTCGGTCTCAAGAAGGGCGACCGCTTCGCGGTTCTCGCCTACAACTGCGTAGAGTGGATGGATTTCTACGGCGCGGCCGCGAAGGGCGGTTTCCTTTGCGTGCCCCTTATGTTCCGGCTTGCGGCACCGGAGATGGAGTACATCATCAACCATTGCGAGGCAAAGGTTTTCATCGTCCAGAGCGGAAAAGACCCCGCGGACGGCAAGGAATTCCCCTGGATCGAACAGGTCAACGGCATGAAGAAGAGCCTCAAGACCGTTGAGCACTATATCAACTTCGCCGTCGACAGCCCGAGCTACGACGGCTTCATCAACTACGAGCAGATGCTGGCGAAGGCGAGCCCCGCGGAGCCCGACGTCGAAGTTACCCCCGACGACATCTGGGTCATCATGTACACCGGCGGCACCACGGGCCTGCCCAAAGGCGTCATGAAAAGCCACGCCAACCTTTTCTCCCAGTATTTCATCATGATCTACGACCATGAGTTCAACTTCGACGACACCATTCTGCTCGTCATGCCCTGCTGCCACGTCAACTCGCTCTTCTACTCCTTCGTCGTGACATGGGTCGGCGGGACCGTCATGTGCTACAACATGGTCTCCTTCAACCCCGAAAGCCTTATCAAGTGCTTCTCCGATCACGGCATCACGTTCACCTCTCTCGTTCCGACGCACTACATCATGATGCTGGCGCTTCCGGACGAGGTTAAGGCGAAATACAACCTCAACGCCATCAAGAAACTCCTGTGCTCCTCGGCACCGGCACGGCGCGACACGAAGCAGGGTATCCTCGCGATGTTCCCGAACTCGAGACTCTTCGAGGCATACGGATCCACCGAAGCCGGCTGCGTGACGATCCTGAAACCGGAAGAGCAGATGAAGAAGCTCGGCTCCATCGGTCGCGAGGCCATTGGGACCGATATCCTTGAGATCTACGACGAAGACGGCAAGCTCATCACCGAACCGAACAAGATCGGCGAGATCTACTCCCGCAGCCCGATGATCTTCGAGTCCTACTGGAAGGACCCCGAAAAGACGAAGAACGCGATGAAGGGGCAGTACTTCAGCGCCGGCGACATGGGTTACCGCGATGAGGAAGGCTACTACTATCTCGTTGACAGGAAGGCCAACATGATCATCTCCGGTGGCGAGAACGTTTTCCCGTCGGAAGTCGAGAACTGCGTGGGTTCACACCCCGATGTCAAGGACGTTGCCGTCATCGGCATTCCCCACGAGAAATGGGGCGAACAGGTAACGGCAGTCGTCGTCCTCCACGAAGGCAAGAAGATGGAGCCGAAGGAAGTCACCGAGTGGTGCAAAGGCAAGATCGCGGGCTTCAAGGTTCCGAAGAACATTTACATCATCCCCGACGAAGAGATGCCGAGATCAGGCGCCGGCAAGATCCTCCACAGGATCCTCCGCGAGCGTTACGGCAAGTGGGGAGACCAGCAGTAGGATCCTTCACAACTGAATGAAAAAACGGGGACTTCGGTCCCCGTTTTTTTGGCGTTGAGGGATAGGACCGAGAGGACAGGATAGGACCTATAGGAGAATAGGACCTATGGGACATATTGGACTTATAGGACGCTTAGAACCTGTAGGACGGGCCGATTGCGGGCAATTGCATTCAATGAATCCTATTGGTCCTATTAGTGTCCTATGGGTCGTATAGGTCGAATAGGTCCTGTTTCCTATTGGTCCTATAGCCTTTGCCGGTAGACAGCGGTCGGTCGGGAATCGCAGGGGGTGATTTATTGCGCTGTTCCGGGAAGTGGCGGCATTTTAGTATTGCAAAAAAAACCCGTGTAGGGTAAAAGATGGTGTACAAGGTTTTATTTGGGTTAAGGGGTTACGTGAGAAGCGGTAGGGGCGTTATTTCAATAGCTGATCTTTGTTCTGACAGCACGATTCCATATTCATTCCTGGATTGTATGTTGTTGCAGTGCCGTACGCACTGCCTGCTTGTGAGCACGACGCCCCGCTGATCTGTCGGCAGGGCTGCATAACGGGATTTTCATCAATCACACTAAGGAGGGTTTTGTTATGAAGAACGGTCATTGGATGACGGCTAAGGATGTGTTGAGGGTGAATGCGTTTAAGTGGCCCGACAAGGTGGGCATCAAGGACCTTTACAAGGCCTACACCTTCAAGCAGTGGAATGAAAGGGCCTGCAGACTTGCGAATGCCCTTGCTGATCTGGGAATGAAGAAAGGCGACCGTTTCGCAGTCCTCGGATACAACTGTGTCGAGTGGCTGGAGTTCTACGCGGCCGCGGCAAAAGGCGGATTCCTGTGCGTGCCCCTCATGTTCAGGCTTGCCGCCCCGGAGATGGAATACATCATCAACCACTGCGAAGCAAAGGTCTT
>JAAYAK010000101.1 GCA_012719415.1 Syntrophorhabdus sp. | reverse complement strand
TACGCTGCCCTTGAAATCGACGTTGCCGACGGAGTAGTTGATGTCCCCCTTGATGTTGTACACAGGCTCGACGAACACGGACCTTCCCTTCAGGAAGGGCTGCCCGGCAATGGCTGCGGTGACTTCCCTGCCATCGGGAGAGATGATGGTGTTCCTCCCGGCGGTGAAGGCGATGTCCCTGCCGGGTTTTGCCGGTATTTCCTTTCCCGTGACCGTCATCCCCGCCTTCCCCGGCGTGGCCGGTATCTTCCTCGCCAGCACATCACCTTCAGCAGCGGCGTAGATGAGCTTGAGTTCCCTGAAGTCCACCTTGTTGTTTTCCAGTTCCTTCGGGTGCATCGTCAACTGGAGGGGGAACAGGCAATCGATGTCGGCGTCCGTTCCGTGAACGGGCTCTTTCGCCCTGGCGATCACGACGGGTCTGTCATAGGTCTTTTCAGACAGGGCGAGGACCACCCGGTCGAGATCCACCCCGCAGACGATCCCCATCTCGTTGAGCCTGAGCTGGATGTCCACCATGGTGATTTCCCTGCCGCCGTGCCCTTGTTTCAGGTTCAATGTGGCGACACGCTGCGGCGCGTCGACCTTGATCTCGAACTCCTGATCCTTTGCGAAAGCCGCACGAAAGGGCTGGCCCGCGGTCTTCCGTGCCAGTTCCTTTGCGATGGTCGCTTTGTCGATGAAGTAGGGCAGGTTCCGCCCTTCAAGGTCCCGCACGACCTCTTCCAGTGAGGGATGCTCCCATGCCTCGTGAATGGTGACAAAGGCACTGCCCTCTTCCTCGTTCACTTCGATCGTGAAAGGGTCCCGCCTGTCGCTGTCCACGTCGTTATGTTCGCGCAATGATGTCATGACCGTTACTCCCCCTGTATCATTGTCATCGGACGACCGGATAAATCCTTAAGAATGTCCTGCTATTGTTGAGATGGTCCGCCCGCCGCCCCCCGGGGGAGTGGAACGGAGGCTGACGCATTGGTTGCCGCCGGGGCGAGGTGGTTCGAGGAGGGCCTTTTCCCGGCCCGGCGAACCCCGGGAGACAATGCGCTTCGCGCCGTGCCCCGGTACGCAGGGGATTTTTGTGTTGACTCCCGGTTCGCTATCAATCATCATAATAACTGATCATGAAGAACCGAAGCGGACAACGGGAAGCGGTCGGGAAGGTGTGGGCCGGAGTGCTGGTGTGTCTTGTCGTCATCCTCATGACGGCGGCGGGATATGGCCAGCCTGCCTTGAAAAAGATCACCTTCATCCCCCAGTGGAGTCCGCAGGCCCAGTTTGCCGGTTATTATGCCGCCTACGAGAAGGGCATTTACGCCAGGCATGGCCTCAACGTGAAGATCCTCCGGGGAGGGGCCCACAGGCCGTCATCGGAGCTTCTCGAGAATGGCGAGGCCGATGTTGGCACTATCTGGCTCTCCACGGCCCTCCAGAAGCGTTCGGGCGGTGTGAGGCTCGTCAATATCGCCCAGGTGGCGCAGCGGTCATCACTTATGCTCATAGCGAAGAAGTCGCGGGGCATCAGAAGGCCGGAGGACCTCGAAGGGAAGAAGGTGGGGCTGTGGGGTGACGATTTCCGCATACAGCCGACGGCGTTCTTCAAGAAATACGCGATAAAGGTCAAGGTCGTCCCCCAATCATACTCGGTGAACCTCTTTCTTCGCGACGGTGTCGACGCCGCGTCGGCCATGTGGTACAACGAGTATCATACGATACTCAATGCCGGGATCAACGCCGACGAGCTGACATCGTTCTTCTACAGCGATTACGGCCTGAACTTTCCCGAGGATGGGATCTACGTCATGGAGGAGACGCTTAAAAAGGACCCTGCCGCGGTGTGTGCCTTCGTGAACGCCTCTCTCGAGGGCTGGCGCTGGGCCTTCGACCACCCGGAAGAGGCCATCGATATCATCCTCAAGTACATGGTCGAGGCGAACGTACCGGCCAACAAGGTGCACCAGCGATGGATGCTGGAAAGGATGAAGGACGTGATCATTCCCTCCGGCAGTGACCGGGCGGCGATGGGCGTCCTCAAGAAGGAAGATTACGAGAGAGTGGGGAAAGAGCTGAAGGAGGGCGGTCTTATCGCGGATGTGCCCGGCATGGACGCCTTCGCTTTCACCTGTGCGGGATATGTTCAAAAATAAAGGTATCGCCTTCAAACTGGTCCTTTTCTTCACATTAAGCAGCGCCGCCATCTTTGCCGCCATATTCAGCTACAACTATCTTGTCTCCCGCAGGATGATCCAGAAGGGTATCGAAGAGAACTCGGCGAACCTCATCACCACCACGACGAGCAGGATCGAGGTCCTTCTGACGTCCACCCAGAAGGTACCCCAGAACACGGCATATCTTCTCGAGAACACGAACTACGACGAGGCCGAGCTTTTCAAGGTCATCTATGCCATCGTGGAGAAGAATCCGGAGATATACGGCGCGGCGGTCGCCTTCGAACCCTACGCCTTCGACAGGACGAAGAAGTATTTCGCTCCCTATTTCTACAGGAACGGCGAGGGGATAAGCTTCAAGTATCTCGACAGGTTCTACGATTACTTCCACTGGGATTGGTACCAGATCCCCCGGGAGCTTGAACAGCCGCAATGGACGGAGCCCTATTTCGGCGAGGGCGGGGGCGTCCTCATGTCCTCCTATGCCGTTCCTTTCTACAGGGTTGTGGACGGAACGCGAAGGCTGACCGGCGTGGTCGTCGTGGACATTTCCGTGGAAGAGCTCAGGAAGATCGTTTCCTCCATCAGGATCCTGAGATCGGGCTACGGGTTCTTGATATCAAAGAACGGGACGTTCGTCACCCACCCCATCAAAGAACACATCATGAACGAAACGATCTTCTCCATTGCGGAGGAGCGGAAGGATCCAATGCTGCGCGAGACGGGACGGAGGATGATACGGGGAGAGACGGGTTATTCCGCAGGCTCTGTGAAGAGCGCCGTGACGGGCAAGACCTGCATCATGACCTATGTCCCCATCAAATCCAACGGGTGGTCTCTGGGCGTTCTCTTTCCCTACGATGAGCTCATGGCCGACATCACCAACCTCAATCACGTGGTGCTGGCGCTGGG
>JAAYAK010000100.1 GCA_012719415.1 Syntrophorhabdus sp. | reverse complement strand
TTTTGTCATCCTCTGATTAATTTACACAGAAAAGTTTACACTACCCCACAGAGTTTAAGACGGGGACCTTCAACCCGGCAAACTATGTCAAAAAAGAGCAGAAACTATTCTGGTGCTCAACCCTCCTTGACGAGATGCACGCCGACAGGATAGGTAAGATCGCGCCGTCAAACAAGAAGGATTATACCCGAATGACGAACATCGAAAAGGCATACTTCGGGACAAAGAACGTGAAGGATATCATCAATTACGATATTATCAACTTTGACAGATATCTTCAGGAAGTGGGCTACAAAGACAACGGGGGATACAAGAACCCGAACACCCGGAAAAAAGTAATGCAGCATCTCAAGAGCTTCATAAACTATTGTATCGTCGACCGACAGATCCCCGGCATTTCAATGCCGAAGTTCCCGGAACTGGATACCACGGAGCCCGTGATACACTGGCTTAACATGGAGGACCAGCAAGCCATATACAACGACCACATACCGGACCGTCATAAGCCTATCGTGGCATTTCTCATGATATATGGATGCAGGCCTGGGGAAGCTAGGGCGATGAAGTGCAAGGACGTGGATCTCGCAAACGATTGCTTTACCATCTCATCCAGCTTTTCTGGCAATGTCTACCGAGAAAAGAAGAGGAAGGGCAGGGGGGCCAAACCCACGGTTAAACCTATCCATGACGAAATAAGAGAATACCTGGAAGAGCGGGTAAACAACAATCACCCCGAAGCGTGGCTGTTTCCGAACCCCCGGACCGGGGACGCATACCCTCAAAGTGTCCTTGAGAAGATGTGGAGAAGTGTCAGGACGAAAGCAGGGATACCGGGCTACGTTCGCCTATACGACGCCACACGGCACAGCAGGGCGTCGCAGGAAGCAAATAAGGGCGTACCCTCTCACACCATCCAAGACCTGCTTGGGCATTCAAACGATCAGATGACAAAACGATATACTCACCTTTCGGTAGAGACGCAAAGAGGGGTGTTGAAACAGTACACTTTAAAGAAGGGAACTGTCCCCAGTGTGTCCCTACTCAAAAAACAAGACTCATAATAGTTAATAATATACGTTAGTTATGATGCAGTGTTGCGGGTTCAAGCCCCGCCTCCGGCATTCAAAAAATGTTCAAGGTTCAAGGTTCCGCGTTCCAGGTGAAAAAGAGAATATGGTTACGACATGAGGGACGGCCCCGGAAGGGGGTGATCAGCCGGTCTTTCTGTCGAGGGTAAGCCTTGCCCGGTCGAGGTCGGCCGGGGTGTCGATGCCAAATCCATCGTACTGGGTGGTGAGGACCCGTATCCTGAAGCCGTTCTCCAGGACGCGAAGCTGTTCGAGGGACTCTATCTCTTCGAGCCGGCTCCTCGGCATTTTGACGAAACGTTCCAGGAAGTCCCGTTTGAACGCGTAGATGCCGATGTGTTTGTAGAAGAGGGGCCTCGCCGAGCCGTTCCTCAGGTAGGGGATGGGGGACCGGGAGAAATAGAGGGCGAAACCGCGGCCGTCAAGGACGACCTTCACGGTGTTGGGGTCGTGGTACTCTCTGTCGTCGGTAATAGGTGAACAAAGGGTGGCCATGTCGAGGTCCTCTTTCTCCATCACGGAGAAGAGGAGGTCCGTCATGTCGGGGCGCATGAAGGGCTCGTCGCCCTGCAGGTTGATGATGAGGTCGGCCTCTGTGTGTTGCATGGCTTCAAAGACCCTGTCGGTGCCGCTCCTGCAGGAGGAGCTCGTCATGACCGCGTTGCCGCCGAAGGCCGTCACGGTATTGAGGATGCGCTCGTCGTCGGTCGCCACGATCACGTCGTCCTTAAGCCGGGATTCCGAGGCGCGTTCATAGACAAGGCGTATGAGCGGTTTGCCCGCTATTTCCAGAAGGGGTTTCCCCGGGAGCCGCGTCGATTCGTACCGTGCGGGTATGACGATGAGTTTATTCATGGAACGTCCACATTATACAGGATAGAAGGGAGAAAGGAAAGTTTCAGGTTCCAGGTTTCAAGTTCCAGGCAAAAGACTCCTGCCCGGCGATTGGAGAAAAACTTTGGAAATCTTCTTAAGTCCTTCTTCCCTTGACCGATAACATATGCATGATCTCAGGAATCAGCTCATCGCTATCCGGCCTGTCGGCATTCACGAGGACGCTGTCGAACACCGCCAACAACATTGCCAACGTCAACACCGACGGATACAAGAAGACGAGGGCGACGATCGTTGAGGACACAAACGGGTTGCCCGAGGTGAGCGTCGAGAGACAGGACGCCCCGGGTTCGATCATTCAGGAAACGGACGGTACCCTGCGCGAGCTCTCGAACGTGGAACTCGCCGAGGAATTCCCCCGCATGATCATCTCCCAAAGGGGCTACGAGGCCAACATCAACGCGCTCAAGGTTGAGGACGAGATGATAGGGTCACTGCTGGATATCATAGGCTAAGAGGCAGGTGATAGGTAATAGGTAATAGGTGGAAGGAAGAATATCGAAGCACCGTGTTGCTGCTTCTCCCATCACCTATGACCCAGTACCCATAACCCGCCTCTAGTCTAGCTCCTGTACGAAGCGTTTATCTTCACGTAATCGTAGGTGAGGTCCGTTGTGTAGATGTCGAAGGAGGCCTTGCCGTCATTGAGGTCGACGGTGACGGATATCTCCTTCCTGCTCATCAGTTTCTTCATCTTTTTCTCGCTGAAGGCGATCTCGGCCCCGCCCTTCGCGACCATCTCGCCTTGCAGGGTGATGTCCACCTTCGCGGGGTCAAGAGGTACGCCCGCGTCGCCGGCGGCGGCTATGATGCGGCCCCAGTTGGGGTCGGCGCCGAAAAAGGCCGTTTTCGTGAGGGGAGACAGAGCGATGCGCCGGGCTATCTTCTCGGCCCATTCTTTCTTCCGCACCCCTTTCACCATGATGTGAGCGACCCTCGAAGCCCCTTCACCGTCACGGACCACCATCATGGAAAGCTCTTTCAAGACCTCGCGGAGACCGTCGGTGAAGGCCTCCAAAGCGTCCGCATCTTCCTGCCCGCGCCTGGTGAAGAGCATGACCGTGTCGTTGGTGCTGCACTCTCCATCCACGGTTATGCGCTCGAAGGTGTCCCTGACAGCCTGGGAGAAGGCGAGCTTCACGTTCTCCGGCGAGACGGGGAAATCGGTGAAGACGAAGGCGAGCATCGTGGCGAAGAGGGGGTTGATCATACCCGAACCCTTCGCAACCCCGGCGATCGTGTACGTCTTCTTTCCCCGAAACGTCGTGTGGGCGATCTTGGGATAGGTGTCCGTGGTCATGATGGCCCGGGCGAAGCTCTTGAGACCCGATTCCTTCCTGAGGCGTGCCGCCCGCGGCAGGGCCGATATCATGGCGTCGGCGGGAAGCCTCTTGCCGATGACGCCGGTGGAGGCAAAAAGTATCCCCCTGAGGTTCGCGTCAATGAGCGGTGCGAGCCCTGAGGCTATTGCCGTGAGGTCGCCCACGCCTTCCTTGCCGGTGCAGGCGTTGGCGCAGCCGCTGTTGGCTACAAGCGCCCGTACGGGTCCCTTATCGATCCTGCGGTCATAGAGGATGTGGGCCGCCTTCACCCGGTTGCGGGTATAGACGGCGAGGACATTCGTTTCTTCCCGAAAGACCACAAGCCCGAGATCAAGCCCCTCGGCCTTGATCCCCGAAGCCACCCCGGAAAACTCTATCCCCTCGA
Source organism: Syntrophorhabdus sp. (assembly GCA_012719415.1). Classification (NCBI taxonomy): domain Bacteria; kingdom Pseudomonadati; phylum Thermodesulfobacteriota; class Syntrophorhabdia; order Syntrophorhabdales; family Syntrophorhabdaceae; genus Syntrophorhabdus; species Syntrophorhabdus sp. The sequence continues at coordinate 9,995 of JAAYAK010000100.1, read as the reverse complement.
TCGACGGAACCTTCGCCATAACCCAACCTCCAGAAGAGATGTTCAAAGTTCCAGGGTTCAAAGGTTGAAGAGTGCAACAGAAAGCAATTGATTCACTTTTCCCAGATGGTTCCAACTCCACTGTAGCAGACCATCTCGTTTGCAGGGAAGGTGTTACTTGTTTTTTTCTCTTGAACCCTGGAACTCTTGAACCCTGGAACGGTCTTTACCTTCCACAGCACTTCTTGTACTTTTTCCCGCTGCCGCAGGGGCAGGGGTCGTTGCGGCCTACCTTCTTGTCCTTCTTTCCCGCGGCGTCCGCGCTGGCGGTCCCGTCACCCATGTTGAAGAACATCACCGGTTCGTGGTACTCCACCTCCTGCTCCTTCGCGGGCTGGACGGCGAAGAGCTTGCGCACAGTGTCGTATTTCGCCCTTTCCACCATGTCGAGGAAGAGGTCGAAGCTCTCACGCTGGTATTCCCTCAAGGGGTCTTTCTGCCCGTAGCCCCTGAGCCCTATACCTTCCTTGAGATGGTCGAGGGCCAGGAGATGTTCCTTCCAGAAGGTGTCGATGGAGTTAAGGACGATGAAACGCTCCACGGCGCGCATCTCGTCTGAGCCGAAATCATGTGATTTCTTTTCGTAAAAGGACTTGACCGTCTCGATGACCCTGTCGAGGAGGCCTTCCCTGGTCAGGTTCTTCACGTCTTCGATGGCGAAATCCACGTGGATGAGGAAATTCTCGTAGATGCGGTTCTTGAGCGTTGTGAGGTCCCACTCCTCGGGGTAGACCTTCTCCGGGGCGCACTCGAACACCATGTCCTCGCAGATCTCGTCCACCATCTCCATGACCTTCTCGCGGATGTCACCGTTCTTCATGACCTCACGTCGCATCCCGTAGATGGTCTCGCGCTGCTTGTTCATGACGTTGTCATATTCCAGCAGGTACTTGCGTATCTCGAAATTGTGGCCCTCGACCCGTGTCTGGGCGTTCTCGATGGCCTTCGTGATCAGGGGATGCTCGATAGGGGTGTCCTCGTCCATGCCGAGCTTACCCAGGATGGGCGACACCCTGTCGGAACCGAAGAGGCGCATGATCTCGTCCTCGAGGGAGACGTAGAAACGCGACGACCCCGGATCGCCCTGCCTGCCGGCGCGGCCGCGCAGCTGGTTGTCGATGCGCCGGGATTCGTGGCGTTCCGTACCGAGGATGTGCAGACCCCCGAGGGCTATGACCTTTTCCTTGTCAGCGGCGCATATCTCCCTGGCCTTTTCAAGCGTCTTCCCGTATTCCGCGGAGTCTCTGTCGCCTTTCACCATGGCAAGGGCGAGAAAGCCGGGATTGCCGCCAAGGAGTATGTCGGTGCCGCGGCCCGCCATGTTCGTCGATATGGTGACCGCCTTCGAGCGCCCCGCCTGCGCCACCACCTCGGCCTCGCTCTCGTGGTTCTTCGCGTTGAGGACGTTGTGGGGGATGCCTTTGCGCTTGAGCATCTCCGAGACCCTCTCCGATTTCTCGATGGAGAGGGTTCCCACGAGGACGGGTTTTCCCGTGTTGTATAGCTCCTCGATCTCATTCACAGCGGCCCGGAACTTCTCCTTCTCCGTTCTGTAAACGACGTCGGGATAGTTCGTCCTGATCAGGTCCTTGTTGGTGGGGATGACGACGACATCGAGGTTGTAGATCTTCTTGAATTCCACTGCCTCCGTGTCGGCGGTACCCGTCATGCCGGCGAGCTTTTTGTACATCCTGAAGTAGTTCTGGAAGGTGACCGTGGCAAGGGTCTGGTTCTCCCTCTCTATCTTGACGTTCTCCTTCGCCTCGAGCGCCTGGTGGAGACCTTCGCTGTAGCGCCTTCCGGGCATGAGCCTGCCCGTGAACTCGTCGACGATGACGACCTGGCCGTCCTTGACGATGTAGTCCACGTCGCGGGCGAAGAGCTGATGGGCCTTGAGCGCCTGGTTAATGTGGTGGAGGAAATCGACGTACTTCGGGTCGTAGAGGTTCTCGATGGCGAGGACCCTCTCGAGTTTCGCGACGCCGTCCTCGGTAAGGTAGGCGCTGCGGGCCTTTTCGTCTATCATGAAATCCTGCTCGCGCTTGAGCTGTGGTATCAGCTTGTTGATCTTGTAGTACTTGTCCGTGGATTCCTCGGCGGGGCCGGAGATGATGAGAGGCGTCCTCGCCTCGTCAACGAGGATACTGTCCACCTCGTCGACGATGGCGTAATTGAACTCGCGCTGGACACAGTCTTCGAGGTCGTAGTGCATGTTGTCGCGAAGGTAGTCGAAGCCGAACTCGTTGTTCGTCCCGTATGTGACATCGCAGCCGTAGGCGTGCCTGCGGGCGGCGTCGTCGAGGTCATGAACGATGACACCCACGGAAAGGCCCAGAAACTGATACACCGGACCCATCCACTCGGCGTCCCTTTTCGCCAGGTAATCGTTGACGGTGACCACGTGGACGCCGAGGCCGGTCAGGGCGTTGAGGTAGACGGGCAGGGTGGCGACGAGGGTTTTCCCTTCACCCGTTGCCATCTCGGCGATCCTGCCCTCGTGAAGCACGATCCCGCCGATGAGCTGGACGTCGAAATGGCGCATTCCAAGGGTGCGCCAGGCCGCTTCGCGGGCGACGGCAAAAGCTTCGGGCAGAAGGGAGTCGAGATCTTCGCCCCCGGCGAGGCGTTCCCTGAAATGCGGGGTCATGGCCCTGAGCTCATCATCGCTTAAGGCCTTAATCCTGTTCTCGAACTCGTTCGCCCTGTCGACGATGGGCTGAATGCGCTTGAGCTCGCGTTCGTTCTTGGTGCCGACGATCTTCTTGATCAGGTTTCCGATCATGGTTCACGTGCCTTCGGCAAAAAAACCTTCAGCTCAGACCATGCTTCGCGAGGGAAGGCTGCCCTGAGCTGTCCGTTCTTTTCCGTGATCTTTATCAGTCTCTCAGTGTCGCGACGATCCTCTCGGGGTGGAGCAGGATACTCAGTGCGTCGTTTATGTCCTTTACGAAGAAATCGGCCTCCCTCAGCACATCCTTGGAGCATCCTTCCTCGCCGATCACGCCGATTCCGAGGGAAGCCTCCTTGAGCATCAATACGTCGTTCGAGCCGTTGCCTATGGCCACTATCTTCTCGGGCCCCAGCTCCTTTATTATCTTCGCCTTTTCCTGGGCGCTCGATTCCTTCCCCACCTTGATGATGCTGAAACCGATCGTGTTTCCTTCGCTGTCTATGTTGCCGTAGGTATCGGACGTGATGATGAACACCTTTATGTACCGGGACACCCTTTCGAGCATCTCCTTGACGCTTTCCTTCATCTTTCCGTCAAAAGCACAGGTCCCGTTGTAGTCGATGACCAGGTATTCAATATCAAGATCGCCCCATCCGGGAACGGAAACACTTATCATAGTAGCCTCCTTGGTAGTCTTTCGGATACAATTGTAGCATATATTAATGCAATTAGAACCATTAATTTGCGTCATTAAACGATATTCTTCACAGGTTTTCTCTTGATTTTTTGCAACTTACAGTTTAAAAGCAGAAGGTTCGAAATTGTAGTACGAGGAGAATGGGACCATGGACCAGCAGAAGAAATGGGATGTCGATTGCGTCATCTACGACTGCGACGGAGTGCTTTTCGACTCCCTCGACGCCAACAGGCGTCTCTACAACAGCATTGCCCTTGCCGCGCGCGGTACCGGGCTCAATGACGACGAGCTTCGCTACTGCCACACCCACACCGTATTTCAATCCATCGCCCACATCTGCCGCAACGACGCTCAGTCCGAACGCCGTGCGCGGGAATTCTTCGCGAGCACCATAGACTTCCGGGATTTCATCCCTTACCTCACGATGGAGCCTAACGTCACGGAGACCCTGGAGCGATTGAAGGCGCGGGGCATATCGCGGGCGATAAGCACGAACCGGACGACGTCGATGAAGCATATCATGGAACGGTACGGGTTATGGCAGTATTTCGACATCGTGGTGACCGCTGCCCATCAGGCTGAAGCCGGGAGCGATGGGGGACCCGCGCGGACGATACTCCAGGCGAAGTCAAAGCCGGACCCCGAAGGGGTCGAGATGATCCTTCAGGCATTGAAGGTGAAGCGCGAGGCCACCCTGTACGTCGGCGATTCCGAGGTCGATATGGGAACGGCGCGGTCCTCGGGGGTCAGGTTCGTGGCTTACAAGAACGGTGCCCTCGAGGCGGATGGTTCTATTGACGACCACCTTGCCCTGCTTGAGTTTCTCTCGGACGGCTGAGCTCTTCCGACGGTTTCTTCCTGAAGTGCAGGATAAGGGTATAGACGGGTCCCGACACCGCGTAGGCCGACGTGGCCACAAAAAGCGTCAGGTATGGCTCGGTGAGGACGATGACGAGAAGCATGATGACCCCCACCGTTGCCATGAAGGGCCGTGCCCTGACAAATCCCATATCCTTGAAGCTAATGTAGCGGAACTTGCTGACCATGAGAAGGGCAAGACAGTAAATGACGATGGGCATGATAACGGTCTTCAGCCCGCCCTTGTAGCCAAGCCATGAAAAAAAGAGGACGATACCGGCGATGGTCGCGGCACCCGCGGGTATGGGAAGACCCAGAAAGTGCTTCTTCTGCACCGTGTCGACCTGGATGTTGAACCTCGCCAGTCTCAGCGCGCCGCAGGCCACGAAGAGGAAGGCGGCGAGCCAGCCGAACTTGCCGTAGCTCTTGAGCGCCCAGGTGTAGGCGAGGATCGCGGGGGCGACGCCGAAGGCGATGACATCGGAGAGGGAATCGTATTCCACGCCGAAGCGGCTGCTGGAATTGGTCATCCGTGCCACCCGGCCGTCGAGCATGTCAAAGATGGCGGATATGAATATGGCGATGGCGGCGTACGTGAACCGCCTGTCCATCGCTGCTATGATGGCATAAAAACCGGAGAGAAGGCTTAAGGAAGTGAGAAAATTGGGGAGAAGGTACATCCCCTTCGCAGGCTGGCCTTTCTTCTTCTTCGTGTAGTTCATGGCACCTCCCTACTTGCGCGCCAGGACCGTCATGCCGGCCTTGACCCTTGCGTGTAAGTCTACCACAGGTACGTACCCTTTGTGAAAATAAATGTCGACCCGGGAGCCGAAGGCTATGATGCCCACTTCCTGTCCCTGTGCCACGCTCTCGTCGACCTTCACGTAGGGGATGATGCGCCGGGCAAGGAAACCCGCTATCTGGACGATGAGGATCCTTTCACCCTCGTTTTCGAAAAGAATGAAGTTCCTTTCGTTCCGCTCCTCGATATCCTTGCCGAAGGCCATCGCAAACTTGCCGGCAACGTGCTTCATCGCGACGATGAGGCCGGAGGTGGGGGCCCGGTTGACATGGACATCGACGGGGGACATGAATATCGCTATTCTCGTGACGGTGCGGCCGAGGAACTCCTCCTCGACGACGTCGCGTATGTCGACCACGGTCCCGTCCGCCGGGGAGACAAGCTCACCCGGCCCGGCACTGGTTCGCCGCCTGGGGTTGCGGAAGAAATACAGGCAGAATGATGCGAAACAGAAGACGAGCAGCGCCAGGATGAAGAACCTGCCCAGCAGGAGAACGGCGGTAAGAACAAGGGAGGGGACGATGATCCTCAACCCCTCCCTTGCGATAAACGGCTGCCTCAATCCTTTCTCCCGATCCAGCCCATCATGGAACGGAGTTTGCTGCCCACCTGCTCGATAAGGTGTTCGCTGTCGATCCTCTTGACGGCATTGTACACCGGTCTTCCGGCCATGTTCTCGAGTATCCATTCGCGGGCGAACTCTCCGGACTGGATCTCATCGAGGATGGCCCTCATCTCTTCGCGGGTCTCTTCGCTGATGACCCGCCGGCCGCGCGTCATATCGCCATACTCGGCGGTGTCGCTGATGGAATACCGCATGTTGGCGATGCCGCCCTCGTACATGAGGTCGACGATGAGCTTGAGTTCGTGGAGGCACTCGAAATATGCGATCTCCGGCTGGTAGCCCGCCTCGACGAGGGTGTCGAAACCGGCGCGCACGAGTTCCGACGCGCCGCCGCACAGGACGGCCTGTTCACCAAAAAGGTCCGTCTCCGTCTCCTCTTCGAATGTCGTCTCGATGACGCCGGCACGGGTCGCGCCGATGCCTTTCGCGTAAGCCAGGGCGGTCTGCCTCGCCTTCTTCGTGTGGTCCTGGTAGATGGCTATGAGCGACGGCACGCCCGCGCCCCGCTCGAACTCCCTTCTCACGAGGTGCCCCGGGCCCTTGGGAGCTATCATGACGACGTCGATATCCGCCGGCGGGACGATCTGGTTGTAGTGGATATTGAAACCGTGGGAGAAGACAAGGGTCTTGCCTTTCTTGAGGTTGGCCTTGATATCTGTTTTGTAGAGCTCGGCCTGGAGGTTGTCCTGGGCGAGGATCTGTATCACGTCCGCGTCCTTCGCAGCCTTGGCGGCGGGGACGGGTTTGAACCCCTGCTTCACTGCGAGCTTGTAATTCGCTGTCCCTTCCAGCTCCGCCACGATGACGTTGACCCCGCTGTCCCTGAGGTTCTGCGCCTGGGCGTGGCCCTGGCTGCCATAACCGATTATGGCGACCTTGCGGTCCTTGAGCACCTTCAGATCCGCGTCGCGGTCATAGTAGATCTTAGCCATTTGATTCTCCTCCTTTGGTTTCTGTTTTTTCCTTTATCTTCATCATTCGTTCACCCCGGGCCATGGCAATGGGTCCGGTCCGTACAAGTTCTTTTATACCCAGCGGCTTGATGAGACTGATGAATGCCTTGAGCTTGTCCTCGTCGCCGGTGATCATGATGGTGTATGACCGGGACGACACGTCAATGATCTTACCCCGGAATATCTCCACCATCCTCAGGATCTCAGGGCGTGTCTTCTCCTCGGCGTTGACCTTTACGAGTACCATCTCCCGCGAAACATAGTCGATCTCCTTGAAGTCGACGACCTTGATGACGTTGATGAGCTTGTTGAGCTGTTTCAGGATCTGTTCGAGGATGGCGTCGTTCCCCGTTGTCACGATCGTCATCGTGGACACGGTGGGGTCGAGGCTCTCGGCCACGCAGAGGCTTTCAATGTTGAAGCCCCTGCCGCTGAAGAGACCCGCGATCCTGGACAGGACCCCAAACTCGTTCTCGACAAGAAGCGATATGGTGTGTCTCAATTTTCCTCCTAAACAAGAAGCATCTCTTTCAGGGACGCGCCGGCGGGGACCATGGGATAGACGCATTCCTCGGGACTCACGTGAACATCGATGAACGTGGGCCGCCCGTTCTTGAAGGCCTGCTTCAGGACCCTGTCGACATCGGCCTCCTTCTCTATCCTGAGACCCACCGCGCCATACGCCTCGGCAACCTTGACGAAATCCGGCGAATGAAGGCGCGTCCACGTGTATCGCTTCTCATAGAAGAGCTCCTGCCACTGCCTGACCATGCCGAGGAAGCCGTTGTTGAGGATGATGACCTTGACGGGCAGGTTGTACTGCACGGCCGTCGCCAGTTCCTGGATGTTCATCTGGATGCTGCCGTCTCCGGCGATGTCCACGACAAGGGATTTCGGAAACGCCACCTGGGCGCCTATGGCTGCGGGGAACCCGTAGCCCATCGTGCCGAGGCCGCCCGATGTGAGACACGTGCGGGGCTTGAGGAACTTGAAGAACTGGGCGGTCCACATCTGGTTCTGTCCCACCTCGGTGGTGATGATGGCCTTGCCCTTCGTCAGTTCGAAGACCCTTTCTATGACGTGCTGGGGCTTTAACGTGTCGTTTCTCTGATAGGTGAGGGGGTAGTCCTTCTTCCACTTTCCTATCTTGTCCGTCCAGTCGGCGATGCTTCTGTGGTACTGCCGGTAGACCTCCTTTTCCTCTTCGACGATCTTCAGCATTTGCGTGAGGACATTGCGCGTGTCGCCCACTATGGGTATGTCGACCTTTATGTTCTTGCTTATCGATGTGGGATCGATATCGATGTGTATGATCCTGGCGTGTGGCGCGAATTCATCCGTTTTGCCCGTGGCCCTGTCGTCGAAGCGTGCCCCCATGGCGATGATGAGGTCCGATTCGGTGATGGCCATGTTCGCGGCATACGTCCCGTGCATGCCGAGCATGCCGAGAAAGAGCGGGTGGTTCCCCGGGATGCCGCCGAGGCCCATAAGGGTGTTCGTGACCGGTATGGACAGCGCTTCGGCGAACCGTGTCAATTCCTGCGAGGCATTGGACAGAATGACGCCTCCGCCGGTATAGAGAACGGGTCTTTTCGAGTGCATGATGAGGCGCATGGCCTTCTTTATCTGTCCCGTGTGGCCCACGTAGGTGGGCTGATAGCTGCGGATGACCGCCTTCTCGGGATACTTGAAATCGCCGACCGCCGAGGACACGTCCTTGGGGATATCGACGAGGACGGGGCCCGGTCTTCCCGATGCTGCGATGTGAAAGGCCTCCTTGATGATGCGGGCAAGGTCCTTCACGTCCCTGACGAGGTAGCTGTGCTTCGTGCAGGGCCGGGTTATGCCCACGATGTCCGCTTCCTGGAAGGCGTCGTTGCCGATGAGCATCGTGTTGACCTGACAGGAGAAGACGACGAGGGGTATGGAATCCATGCAAGCCGTGGCTATGCCCGTCACCGTGTTCGTCGCTCCGGGCCCGCTTGTCACGAGGGCGACGCCCACCCTGCCCGACGCCCGCGCGTACCCGTCAGCGGCATGGACCGCCGCCTGCTCGTGACGGACCACGACCTGATTGATCTGGCTTATGTCTGTCAGGGCATCCGTGATGTTGAGCGTAGCCCCTCCCGGATAGCAGAATATCGTGTCGATCCCTTCCGCCTTCAGGGATTCGACGAAGATCTGTGCGCCCGTTCTCTTCAATGTTTCTCCTTTCGCTGGAACGAGTTGACGAGACTCTCCATGAGGTCCTTGTAATAGAGTTTCTTCTTTTTCAAAACCTTCATCTCCCTCTCTTCCGCCTCGGTGAGATAGGATTTCTTCAGGAGCATCTGGATGCGCCGGTCTATGGTTGCATGCTGCCCCTTATACTGCCTGTACATTTCCTCATTACTTTCGACGGTGTCCATAGGGATAGTGAACGATATGGTATAAGAAATACCTGAAAATGTCAAATATTACTTGGACATATCGGCCCGCTCCCGGGAAGGCGACCGATGGCGTCGATCTTTCCGGAAAAGAAGGCGCCGGGCAGGGTCTCGGGCGCCTTCATCCCGTCGATATGCGGCTACTTGCCGACGGCCTCTACATCTTCCACGAACTTCCTCAGTCTTTCCGCCCAGAACTTGAATGCCTCGTCCGCCGAGCCCCATTTGCTGAACCTGTCCGTGAAACCCGCGGTCCTGTCGTCCACGGCGGCGGCTATGACATCATTCGTGGTAGTGTCGAGGACCATGACCTCCATGCTCGTCGCGCCCGAGCCGGACCATGAGCCGCCGGCCCCCTTCTTCACCAGGCTTATCGCGAGACCGACGGGGATGACCGACGTGATCGCGCTGACACCGGGCTTGTTCTGCTTGAGCCCGGTTATGGCAAAACGTATCCTCACGACATCGGGGCCGGGGTCCGACACGAAGATGGATTTGTCCTTAACGGCCGCCACCACCGCCTTGTTGAGGCCATCTGCCAGGTCCTTCATGTCCTGGGGATCGATCCCCTTGTACGCGGATTCGTCGCTGAAGAAGAAGACGGCGCTGTCGAGCATGATCTTCTTGTATGTGCTGAAATTCACCACCGGTTTCAGCCAGCGCTCCTTCACCCCCCCCTCGGGGCCGGGCTGCAGGTTCTGATAGTAGCCTTCAAGGAAACCGGAATACTTCTTGTCCGCTCCCGATGCCACGGACACCGCGAGGGCAAATCCCAGTACCAGTGCAAATGCGATTGTCGCCGCTCTTTTCATGTTCTTCTCCCTGATCATCATAAACGTTGGCCGGCCTGCCTCACGTTCGCCGGACCTTCTTGCCTTCGTGCCTCACGATACCCGCTGCCCTGCGGCCGGTGAGGCCGCCCTC
>JAAYAK010000099.1 GCA_012719415.1 Syntrophorhabdus sp. | reverse complement strand
TCGCCAAGCTGGAAGGATTCACCAAGGAACAGTCCGACGCAGTCGTGCTTCGGCGTTATGAGCAGTACATGATGTCACAGGCAAATGATCGGGAATTCCAGAAGAAGTACATGTTCCCCGCGGAAGTCAAAGTCTCGAAAAAGAAGACCGTGCTCGTCGAGCTGGATGAGGGTGTTACCCCTACGACAGCCGAAGGTCTCGCGAAGCTCGGCCCCGCGGAAAAGGGTGGGATCCACAGCTTTGGCGCCCAGACATTCCCCGCGGACGGCAACGTCGGCTTCATCGTGACCAATCGGGAGAAAGCAAAAGAGTTGAGCGCCGATCCCAAGGTCGAGATCCAGGTTGTCTCCTACGGTTTTTCCCGCGTCAACCCCGGCTTCATGGCCTCCGCACCGGTACCGGCCGCAGAGATGGCCCTTGCCAATGCCGGCCTCAAGATCACCGACATGAAGGCCATTAAGAGCCACAACCCCTTCACGACCAACGACCTCAACTTCGCAAAGAAGTTCAATATCGACGTCATGAAGATGAACAACTACGGTTCCTCCCTGATCTACGGGCATCCCCAGGCCCCGACGGCCGGCAGGATCATCGCCGAGATGCTCGAGGAGATGGTCTTGATCGGTGGCGGCTATTGTCTCTGGGCAGGCTGCGCAGCCGGCGACACCGGCGCATCCATGATCTTCAAGGTTGGTTAACATCTGAGTCAGCATAGTGCGAACCGCCCCCCTGACAACGGGGGGCGGTTTTTTTGTTGTTCATGTATTTTGTTTGACGGTGCCGCAAAATAGTGTAAAATCATCACCAACATGCTCAGGAGATACGTCGCCTTAGCCCTGCTCGCCGCGCTGATCTTTCCCTTCGGTGTCGCCCTTGCCAAGGATTATGTCGTCAGGAAGATAATCGATGGCGACACCGTTCAGCTCGAATCGGGGGAGATCGTCAGGTACATCGGGGTCGCCACCCCGGAGCTTAACAGAAAGGAAGGTGGAGCCGAGTTCTACGCCAGGCAGGCTGTGGGCTATAACAAGAGACTCGTCTTCATGAAAAAGGTCAGGTTGGAATTCGACGCAAAGAAGAAGGACGAAAAGGGAAATCTCCTGGCCTACGTCTTCGTCAAGAAGACCTTTGTCAACGCCGAGCTCATCAGGAATGGCTATGCCCGGGCGGATGTCTCCGGCCCCAACGTCAAGCACAGGGATGCCCTCCTCGACGCCGAAAGAAAGGCAAAGGCCGATGACAGGGGCATATGGTCGGAGAAGAAGCAGGACACGGAGAAGCATTATGTCGGCAACAAGCGGACGTTCGTCTTTCACAGGCCAACGTGCAAGATGATTGAAAAGATCCCTGAGAAATCCAGAATTATCTTTCATAATAGGAGCGATGCTATTAAAATAGGTTACGTACCATGCAAGATCTGCAAGCCATGACCGAGGAGTATCTCAGGTACTGGGGCCTCGACCACCATCCGTTCCTTCTCGCTCCCGACGGAAACATGATGTGTGTGACAGGACAGTACTTCGAGTGCTTCGAGCGCCTGAAGTATGCGATAAACACGAACAAGGGCGGCGTTGTCGTCGCATCCGAGGATGCGGGACTCGGCAAGACCACCATCCTTCTCAAGCTCATCGACGAGATGAAGGCCGAGTACGGTTCCCATTTCCGATACGCCTTCGTCGATCACCCGACGCTCACGGCGGATCAGATGATCGGCCAGATCACAGGCCTGATCACCGGGGAGGCACCGGCAGATGACAAGCTGAAGAACCTCACGATCCTCAAGAACGCCCTTGTCGCGGCACGCGATGAGGGCGGCAAGAACATCATCGTGATCGATGAGGGCCAGATGCTCTGCGAGGCCCGCAACGTCCTCCAGGAGCTCCGGGTACTCATCAATCTCACCCACAACAACGAGTACCTCCATACCTTCATCCTCTCCGGCCAGAAGGCGCTCTGGGACACCCTGCAGGAGATGCCCGAATTCTGGCAGAGACTGCCCGTCCGTTACTACTTCACTCCGCTGAGATTCGACGAAACACGGGAATTGATCAGGTACCGCCTCAACAAGGCCGGCCTCGATGTCGCCCGGGAGATATTCGCCGAGGATGCCATCGAGATCATCCACAAGTACTCCAAGGGTCTGCCCCGGACCATCATCGCCGTGTCCGACCTCGCCCTTCTCAACGGCTACAACGACAAGACCCGGAAGATAGGCTTCAAGGAGGTTTCCAAGGCCATCAACTCCATGAGCGGAAGGGGGGAGAGTCTGCCCTACATCGTTGCCGACAGGGGGGAGGCGCCGAAAGAAACCCTGAAAGCACCGAACGATACCGCCGCGCCGGCTGGAACGCGCAGTCCGGCACCTGCTCTGGAATATGTTTCGCACAGCGCCCGCGAGACCTTCTTCAGCTCCGACTCCCGTCAGTACCTGAGGCCCGTATTGATAACATTGCTCATACTGCTCTTCATCTTCATCGGAGCGGCGGGATACCGTTTCGTCCTTGCCACGAAACAGCCCCAGAACACTGTTATCATAAAAGAGGTGCAGAAACCGGAGGCCCCGAAGGAACCGGTCGTCGAGAACGCGCAAACAAAGGATCAACAGGAGACCACCGAGGTCAAACCCCAGGTGCAGGCGCCCATTGAGGCTCCCCCCGAGGCGGCTCCCGAAAAGGATGTGATAGCCGCCTTCAAGGAAGAGATGAAGAAGAAGAACGAAACGTCCCGGAACCGTGTCGCCGTCGTCAAGGCGCCGGCCGCCAACGTCCGCAGCGGTCCCGGCATAGAGTCCCCGCGGATCCTCACCATCGTCCAGGGCGAGATCCTGCCCATCCTCGATGAACGCGGCGACAGCACGGGAATGAAGTGGTACAAGGTAAGCCTCTACGGCAACCGAACAGGCTGGATCGCCTCCCAGGTAGCAACGGCAACAACAAAGTAAAGACCGTTTTAAGTCTTAGGTTTTAGGTTTTAGGTAAAAAGACAAAAGAAAGAAACCAGCCTGACGGGGATTGTCTGGCATCAAGCGGCAGGTGTCGAGTCCCGGTGCTTCCCGGTCTTTTACCTAAAACCTAAAACCTAAAACGGTCTTTATCCCCTTAATACCCTCTTGTCTCCCTTCCTGATCGTGAGTTTGATCTGGTCGAGGTATTCGAGGAGGGGTATGAGGAATTTTCGTGAGAGGTTGAGCTCCGATTTGAAGTCTGAGGGACCCATTTCCTGGTGATCGCGGAGATAGTTCGCCGCCTTTTCCTTCACCTCTTCGATCATGTCCCTGTGGAAGTACATGTCCTGGCCAACCTTCACCACTCCCCCCGTGAAGGCAAGGCGCTCGAGAAGCTCCCGCGCATTCTTCTCGGTGACCCCCACGATCCCCGCGAGGTCTTTCAGACCGGGAGGGGTGAATCCCGCCGTAAGGAGGGCATCGAGAACACGCTTTTCAAATTCGTCCGTCTGGCTGGTGCCCCGGGCGTGGTCCCGGGACCGGACGCGGTCTTTCTCGACGACGATAAGCCCGGCGGCTACACACACATCGAGGGCCGACTGAAACACCTGGACGTCGGTGGCGGGAAGACGTGATCGCAACTCTTCCTTCGAGATGCCGATCTTCAGGGGGTTTGCCTTGTGGTACTCCCCAACGAAGGCAACAACCTTCTCCCGGTACGCGTCGAAATAATCCTTGTGCAGGTATGTCTTCCCGACAAGGGTCGCGATCGCTTCCTTCCGGAGAACCTCTCCCACTCTCTCTATGGAAGGAATATCCTTTCCGGTGAGTATGGACAGGTTCTGCTGCCTGACCCCCTGAAAACCACCCTTCAAGACATGATACGCCGCCTTCTCAAGGTCCGTCCCCTTGCTGAGAACGTGGTACGCTCTCCCGAGCTCGCCCGTCTTTCTCTTGTGTCTCGCGGGCATGATGTCGAGAACCTTCCCCCCGCCCACCGTCTGGATGGCGTACGAACCGCGCAGGATGAATCTGTCACCGGGAAGAACGACGATGGGTCTCTTGAAGACGAATTGCACGAAGAGCTCCTGTCCCGGCTCTATCTGGTCGCTTTCAAGCAGCACGAGACGTGCCTCCTCCTGTGTCGTGGCGATATGAAAGCGCAGTATGCTGTCGTGGCGTATCGGTTTCATGGGAAGCTTCAAAAGGCGCAGCGAGGCATCGATGCGCGACGTCAGCAGGAGCGTGTCGGGACGAGCCACCATACTTCCCCTTTCCACATCCTGCCTGTCAAGTCCCTGAAGGTTGAAGGCGATCCTCTGTCCGGCGCTGGCCTCTTTCACGTCCTCGTGATACGCCTGTATGCTGCGAACCCTGGCTTTCCTGCTGAAAGGGAACAACTCCACTTCCTCCCCAACGGAAAGATGTCCGGAAATACAGGTCCCCGTGACAATGGTCCCCATCCCTCGAAGGGTAAACACCCTGTCGACAGGCAGCCGGAAGATCCCCTCTCTCGATCTCTCTTCGATTCCCGTCGACAGGTCACGGAGCATGCCCTTAAGGAGATCGAGGTTCTCTCCCGTCGTCGCGGACACCGCCACCACGGGGGCATTCTCCAGCGCCCTGCCCTTGAGAAAATCCCTGACATCCTCTTCCACGAGCTCGACCATTTCCGCGTCGACGAGGTCTTTCTTGGTTATGACGACGATCCCCTTCGTGAGCCCCAGGATCTCGCATATATCCAGGTGCTCCCGCGTCTGCGGCATAACCCCTTCGTCAGCGGCAACAACAAGAAGCACCGTATCGATGCCCCAGGCGCCAGCCACCATGTGACGTACGAATCTTTCATGACCGGGGACATCGACGATACCGACAAGCAGATCCTCATCCAGGCGCCAGTGGGCAAAACCAAGCTCCGTGGTAATGCCCCTCTCCTTCTCCTCCTTGAGACGATCGCAATCGATGCCCGTAAGCGCCCTGATCAGGGTCGTCTTACCGTGATCGATATGCCCCGCGGTACCTACGATTATACGTTTCATGACAGGGTAAGACTATACCACGAATGGGGCGCGCAGGGAAAGGGGGGAAAGGCAGTTCAAGGTTCAAGGTTCAAGGTTCACGGAAAAGGTCGCGAAGGGGGGTGGTTTGCACAATTCGCACACCGGCCGAAGGCATCCGGCGTTCTTTCCTTTTTACTCTTGAACTCTTGAACTTTTGAACCCTTGAACCGTTTCTATCCCCCGTCCCCCATCACCCATCTTGTAGCCGCGTGCGATAATTGAGTAGCAAATAACGTTATAACTAACCTTTGAAAATTATTTGATACTGTCAAATCGCGCTTGATTCTGATGGCAGTTCGTAGTTTCGGATCAGGAGCTCTGTGACCCTCTGCTGCTTGTCCGCTCCCGAGATGGTATAGCTCGTCTTAACCTCCTCGATCAAGAATGTTTTGAAGACCTCCCGAATCTCGGGAACGTCATTGATAGACAGAACAAACTGTCCACTGATCCCGGTGAGAACGTCCCGAAGTCGCCGATAGTCTTCCCTGTCGAATATCCCCTTCCCATAATCCTCTTCACACCCGTAATAGGGCGGATCGATGTAGAAAAAGGTCTCAGGGCGATCGAAACGTTCAATGAGCCGTTGATAGGTCATGTTCTCGATATAGACCCTGGATAGACGCAGGTGGGCTGCGGAGAGCTCCTCCTCGATTCTGAGGAGGTTGAGCGATGACGGCCTGGTGGGCCCGACGCTGAACGTCTGTCCGACGAGCTTGGCTCCATACCCCGTCCTCATAAGATAGTAGAACCGCACCGCCCTCTGGATGTCCGTCAGGGTCTCCGGGTTTTCGGCCTTGAACCGGGCAAATTCCTCTCTGGCCACGAGGATCCATTTGAGATAACGGATGAACTCCTCGAGATGATGCTTGATGACCCGGTACAGTGTGACCAGGTCCTTGTTGATGTCGTTTATGACCTCTACCTTCGACTCTTCCTTTTTGAAAAGGAGCCAGGCGGCCCCGGCGAATACCTCGCAGTAGCAGGTGTGTTCCGGGATCCTGGGGATGATTCTCTTCGCGAGAAGCGACTTGCCGCCGTAATACGATAAGAAACTTTTCATGGGTTAGCCCTCCTATATCAAATAGAGTTTGATTTTACCGGGGGTTCCCTGCTACATTCTTTGCTCTGGTTTACTCTCGAGCATAATTCAAGTCCTATGGCGGATGGTAGCGGGTTATCCCGTCAAGCGCGCTAACGCTTGTCTGAGGGAGGGCTAACTCCCTTGGGTACTGTCCGCCTCTCCTTTATGTCCCTTCCGGGTATGCCGGCATTCCGGGCAGCTCCGTCGCCGATGAGGTCCCGGAGACGATCGCCCTTAGTTCCGTCCGGTATGTCTGCCAGGTCCCGGGGACCGCCACGGCGTTTTCGTAGCACCGCAGGATCGTGATGTCCGACCTGTCGAGGGCCTCCTGGGCCGAGACCTTCAGGGCCGCGGCAGCCCTTGCGGCGATGTATGACGCCTCGTGAAGTGTCTCGATGTCGGGCAGAATGTCCCCGTCGGCGATGGTTTCCCCCGGAGCCGGGGTATAGTCATCGGCCACGAACCTCAGATCGTGAGCCTGGCCGTCTGTTAGAATGTAGGCGTATTTCATGAAGGTCCTCCTTAGTATTCCCATCCTGATGTCCACAGGCTCCCAGCTAAGGTCACATACGGTGATCCTTGAAGGGCATAGTAGAGTGTTTGTGGGGTTTTGATTATTATGCTGTGCATTGCTTGATGCAACACACTACTACCTGCCCATCCGATTTGAGAACAGTTACCCGCCCACGAGCTATCACTCGCTAACAGGATCGACCCCACGCCCGAATTTGCCGTAATACCGAGGCAACCATGCCATATCCGCGCGGTTGTAGGGACACTAATCGTAACAGCCGTGTAGCTCGTTGCCGTCCCGCCTGACATATCGGCTGTCATTCCTTCCATCGTGACCCGGCGGCCAATTTGATAAGCCTTCCTGAAATGCCCGTCAGAGCCGTTGTACCAGGCCCCCGTATATGCCTTATATGTGTACCCCGCCGGCAGTGTGGGCGCCGTAGCGCTCGTCGAGAAGATGACCGACTTCGTCCCGTCGGCCTTGGCGATCACCCAGAGGTGGTACCATGTCGAGGCAGCCTCCGAGCCCGCATCAAGACCACCCGCGCCGCTCACCGTTATGTCTGCCGTCATGCTCAGATTGAGGATGCGCATCGGGTTGCCGGCGCTGTCTTGGAGGATCATCTCATCGGCGGTGATGTCGACCTGGTAATTCGGGTTCGAGGTGTTATTCTTGACGATGAGCCCCCGGGCCGCATCCCGAAGTGGCAGGGCCCTGGGCGCGGCCATGAGTTGGAAGTTCGTCCCGTCATAGATGACCGTCACGATCTGCCCGGCGAGGATGTCCCCGATGCTGAGGTCCTCGCTTCCGTTCTTCTTAATCGTCTTCGTGCCCAGCCCGTTGATATCGATCGTCGACGCCCCGGTGTTGGCGTTTTCGGCGTTAAAGCATATAGGCATGCCGGTGATGTAGGCGTCGAGCGCCGGAGAGAGCGACAGGACGTAAGCGTTAGCCTCCCCGGTATCCGCGGCATAGGCCAGCGCCCCCTCGCCGTCGATATCCCTCCCGGTGTGATGGTGGTTATTGACCTTGTTCAAGAAATCCGCTGTAACGATCGTTCCCGGGACCCCCTCCGCGGGGTTGCCGTCGACGTATGTGGTCTTGCTCATGGTATCCCTCCTTAACTGTAGTCAAATATGATGTAGGTGTGGGCAGGCTTCAGGTTGTTGAAGAGATCCTCGGGCGCCGTCACGGACGGCCACCATAGGAGCCTTTCCCCTCCCGTCGACAGCCCCGCCCGGAAATAGTACAGCGCCTGGCCCGATACCTTGACCCTCCAGATGAACCGCACTTCTTCCTCATAAAGGGGATCCCCGGCCCGGCTCCAGCCCGCCATGAATGGCTGCAGCTCCTCGATCGTGATCGTGTAGCCCATGGCGGCCGCCAGGGCGATGAAGTATGCCCGGGAGAGCCCGCCTCGCTCCCGGAGCTTGCGCACGACGTTATCCCTCCGGGACTGCAGCGTCGCGTCGGTTGCCGGCGTGAGGCCGCACACACGCTCCCAGTCGGTGAGGCACTTGACGCTCCTGTCCGGGAACATCTCCTCGAGGAGCTCCCGGGCCTGGGTTTCAGCGGCATCGAGAACGCTTCCTTCAAGGGCGATATCCCCGTCCGATACCCCCGTGAGCTCAATGGGGAAGAGAAGCCTGATCACATCGCTATGAGACATCGATCTCCCCCGGGCGTATCATCTGATAGTCCGTGCAAGAGACGTCCGCTGCCGGCGTCGTCACCGTGGCGTTGTCCGCGCCGTTCTGGATGGCGATCGCGGTGAGCTGCGAGGTGTAGAGCGTCTGACCCGGGATAAGCCCCTCCATGTACGCCTCGATGTCGGCCGCGATCTGCGTCTTATCCGCACTGTCACCGGTAACGGTCATCGTCACCGCCTGGCTGAGGATCTCGGGACCGAGGACCCGGACCACGGAGGCCGTGACCGGCCTCTGATCGTCGATGTAATCCTTCACCTCGGTGATGAGCGAGGGGATCTCGTAGGCCTCACCTGCCTGGGTGAAGATATCCGTATCCAGGGTGAGCTGCGTCTCGCTGTCGACGGATATGATCTTCGCCTCCGTGCCGGCGGAGGTGTTCGTCACCCGATCGCCCTTCTGTGCTCCCGAGGTGACGAAGGTGGCGGCCGTGTCGATGAGCTGGAGCTCACCCGTCGACGTCACTGTCCCGGAGAGGGTCGTGTGAGACGAGGGCACCTCGGCGCCCGTGTTCGCCTCGTTTGCCACGACGACGACATCCACGGTGCCAAGCCCCTGGGCGAGGGGATAGCAGTAGGCGGCAGCGACATTATCGATCGCCTTTGCCCATTTGACGTAGTCATACTTGTTGCCTCCCGCTGGCGGCCGCCGGATATATTCGAGGAGACGGGCAAGGAGCGAGGAGTCTGTCTCCTTGTACGTCCGGGAGAGTCCCCTGACCCAGACGTGGTGCTCCAGGGCCTCCGTGTCCGCCGAGTCAGGAAAGATCTGCTTCGAGATCCACTCCTGGTAGTGGTAGAGACCCCAAACCGCCGACGCGAGGCAGGCGCTCCGGATGAATATCAGGCTCCCCTGGGAGGTATCCGCCTCGGGGAACTGGTTGCGGTAGTCCGTCAGGATCTCATCGAGAAGCTCGTCAAAGTCCTTCTGAAAGTTCATACAACCTCCACGAATCTGTCAAAACTCACCTGCCGGCCGTCCGTCTGGGTCACCTCGACGAGGAGCTTCAGGCGGTGCAGGTCCTGGGAGCGGTCCCGCTCGGTGTGGATGTCGATCTTCGTGGCCCGTCCGCAGTCAATGAGCCAGGCCAGGGCCTCCCGGCAGTACTCCTCGGCGAGGGCGGCCGTCTTCTCGGTGTTCTTGGCCCGCTGTAACAGGTGCAGCCGGCTGCCGAAGTCCGGATTCTGGAACCAGGAGCCCCGCTTGACGACGAGGCTCAGATAGACGTTGTTCATGATGTCGCCGGCAGGGTCGAAGGTCATCTGGCCCACCGTCGCGTCGTCATCCGTCAAGATCTTGAAGTCCATGTCCCTCCCTAATGGGTGTGGTGGTTCGTATTGCCCGAGGTGTCGATGATCGAGCCCGTGGCGGTCAGGCTCCCGTCGAGCGCGAAATCCCCTTTCAACGTGGCCGCCGAGCTGCCGCTCGAGGACAGGATGTTGAGGGACTCACACTCCAGGACGATCGCCTTCGACTTGAGATGGATAAGTTCGGCCGCGGTCACTATCGCCGTCTTCGCCGTCACGTTCACCTCGTTCTCGATCTCCGCGGTGAGCTTGTTCCCGCTCTTGACGTAGATCTCCTTGTCGCGCTTCAAGCGGATCTGATCCCCCTCGTCTGTGTAGAGGCATACCTCGCCAGCCTCGAGACCGATCCGGTACCTGCGGTCATCCGAGGCGATCATCACGATGTGGTTGCCCTCCTGGACAAGGATCGCCTCGGCGCCGGCAAGGGGTACCGATGAGAAGCCGTAGTGCTGAAAGTACTCCCGATTCGTGATCGTCTCGTCCGGCCTGCCGGAGGCGCTGAACCGCTTTATCACCCCTTCAAAGACGGATTGAATAACGCCCCGTATCATTTCGCCACCCCCGGTTTGCCGAGCTTCACGCTCGTGAAGGATCCCTGTCTCGATAACTCCAGGGTCCGGCCGTAGATGAGATAGGTCCCCTCTATGCCGAGGACCTCGTCCTTTACCGTGCAGAGCTCGTTGATCGCCCAGTTCCTGCCGCCCTGGCTGTGGAAGGGCACCTTGTAGTGCAGCTGGAACCCGTCATGCCTCGCCTTCTCAAGAAGCATGCGGGCACGGAGAGCCGGGCTCTGGTAGTCGTTGTTGTCCTTGACCACCATGGGTTTGTAGAAGGGGACCGAGCTGTCCGTCACGCTCGCCTTTGTATTGATCTTGTTCGACTCGGAGTCATCGGTCCCCTGCTGCTGGCCGATGACGGTTATCTTCGAGTACTGCTTCGAGATGTCGTTTACCATCTCCCCTTCAAGGACGTTGTTGTCTTTCCCATCCCGGGTGCAAACGATAGCGTAAAGCGGAGTCCCCTTCTCCCTGGGTCTGCCGAAGACGAAGGTGCCGTCGGGCAGGGAGAAGAACATCATGCCCCGGCTCGCGGAGTACTGCTTCAACACCTCGAAGACTGTCATGCCCGGCTCGATCTGTGAGAAATTGTGTGGGACATCGATGAGGTTCAGCGAAGAGTCCCCCGAGGATTTTCCCTTCTTCTTCAGCCGTCCGGCGAAATCCTCCTGGTAGATGATCTTCTTACGGTTGATAAAAGGGATGCTTTTCAGGAGACGCTCCGCCAGGGATTTCACCGTCGTGCCCTGGAGGGTTACAAACTCCTCGCAGTAGGAGTCGACGAGAAGCCCCATGAGGTCCCGACCTTCGATCCGGAGTTTCTCTCCCGACTTGTCGTAGCTCCTGTTTACCCGGTCGATAATCCCGGTGAGTTCGGGCTCACCGTTGACATAGAGCTTACATTCCTGTCCGGCCGTTATGGCGATTTCCAGATGTGCTAACTCCAGAGAGAACGCATCATCGGCGGTGTAGATATCCGCCTCAATGGTATAGGACAGCCAGTTTCTGAGAACCTTGTTCCCGACGCGGAGCTCGACGTTATCGGACATAGATCTTCACCTCGCCGGCAGGGGTAAAGGAGGGGTTCTTGATCCTGTTGATGCTCTCCACCCGGTTCGCGTAGTTGTACGTTAGGCCGTACTTGAGGCAGATAAGGTGCAGGGGCAGCGTATCTTGTGTCTCCACGGTCATGATCTTATCCCGCTCGAGCTTGATCTCGTTCACGTGGAAGAGGAGGCCCGCCGCGGTCGACTTGAGGCTCGTCATGTTCCGGGAGAGGTCGACGGCCTCCTGGATGTCCGTCCGGGTATCCGCCAGGATCTCCTCGATCTCGTCGACGGTGAGGATCTCCTCTGTCGATTCGGGCTTGATGTAATTGCCAAGGGCGTCGAAGGACGGGGTTGACTCGAGGCGCTTGACCACGTCCCGGCTGTCCTCGTCGTCGCGGAAGATATAGGCCGTCTCCAGGGCCTTCCTCTGTGCGGAGGCGATCGTCACGTACTTTGCCATCCCTGAGTCCTCCGTGTCGTCGGCGAGGGACGTGAAGCTCCCATCGAGGCTCGACAGGAACCGTGTCGGTGATGCGCGGAGCGTGTCATAGAGAGAGACGTACCGCTCGAGCGTCCGGGCGATCGTGCCGATAACGATACCGGGAAGGGTGCTCGGGTAGGTGATCATCGCGAGGAGCGAGTCCGCGGGGTTCGTGATCGTGGAGAGCATCCCCGTGAGGTCCGTCACGATACTCTCCGCCTTCTTGACGTACTCCCGCGCCTTCATTGAGATGCCCGTGAACTGTCCGATGAGACCCTGTGCGGGATCGAGGATCGTCGAGAGGATCTCCTTGGCCTCGGTCCCGAGGAGGTCCCGGGCGTCTGCCTCGAGCTCCTCGATGAGCTCCGTCTGTCCCGTGGCAAAGTCGTCCTCGGCTCCCCAGTCGACGGCGCCCTTGTTCACGTACGTCGGTTCGGCTGCCTCCTTCGTGATGAGGCCCTGGGTGAAGGCAATATCCACCTCGGCGGTCTTCCTGCGGTCATCGTGGCGGACTGAGAAAGAATCAATCGAGCCCTTCATGAGGCCGTACTTGGGATGGAGGAGCTCGTAGGGATCCTTCTTCTCGAGGTGCTTCACGAAGTCCTTGTGGGTCTCGTAGGTCTCCTCATACCAGTAGCACCGCATCTTGATGACCCGCGCCTTCTGGCCCATGTCCTCTATAAGGGCGCCGTCGCGGAAGGGGAACTCGTACTTCGCGAGGGACTTCTCCACCGTATCCTCGATCGTCTCCATCTCGAGGTTGAAATCGTCTATCTTCGCCTCGAACCTCTCGTCATCGCTCATGGGAAGTACCCGTGATTCGATGTATTGACCTGCGTGTTCATGTTGTCTGAATTCGTCGTCACCCGACCATCCTTATCCACACTGATGTTGATGGTGTTTTTAACTCCCTCCTTGTTTAGCCAGTCATACATCCGGTCTCCCAGGCTTTTGTTATCATTGAAAAGCGCCTGTATCGCCGAATCAAAGGTATTGCTGATCCAGTTTTTTCCGCTTCCACCGCGGGCAATATCATACGCGCTGTAGAGCGCTGTGCCCGATGCAGCTGCGGCCAGGCCCGCCGTGGACGCAAGCGCACCGGCACCCCCGGTCAACCAGGCCAGACCTTTGCCTGCAAAAGGAAGTGCCTTCTTTATAAGAGATCCGGCCTTCGAAGCACCAGGGATGTCAGACGCAGCGCCGCCAAGACCCCCGGCGGGCCAGTTCGTGACAAAGACGGGGGTAACACCCGTAGTCGCCTCTACTGCTTTGCCTTCGGCGATGCCCGCCGCGGATCCGCCGAGCCTGCCCAGGAGTTTCTTTGCAAGAGGTCCGCCGAACCGATATGCTGCATAGCCGGCACCGAGCGCCGCAATCCCGCCGCCGACAAGCTGCTTCCCTGAGAGACCAAGACCGCTCACTCCGCCCGGAGTGCCAGTGTCATAATCGACGGCCCAATCTTCGGAATTCTTCTTCTTGTTGAGGAGTCTCTTGATACCGTAGGTTATGGCCTCTTTGACGGGCTTCGCGAAATCATCTGCGGCTTCGCGCATCCTCGCTTTCAGCCTGCCGGTCTGGTCGATCGCATTGTTGATTGCGTCATCAAGGTCGTTGTTTATCGTCCCTGCGGCCTGCCCGATCTTCGCGAGAAACTCTCCGGAGATCTTACCGAGCATGTCCCCCTTGAGGAGTGTCTGCATGCCCTTTATCGTGTCGAGGTCGGCGCCCTTCAGGGCCTTGCTCATAAAGGTCTCACGCTGTACAGTGGTCTCAAGTGCGTCGTATTTCTTCTTGATGTCGGCAAGGATCTCCAGCGGGTTGCGTCGTTCGCCGCTTGCATCGAAGAACTTGACCCCCGTCGTCTTCTGGGCCTGCTTCATGTAATTGAGGTTCGTGAAGAGCCTCAAGGTCGAGTCCGCGAGGGTTGCGAGTCTCTCCGGCTGCTTCTCGATGAGGGAGAGGCCCTCGATGAAGGCGAGCGTCTGATCGAAGCCCATGCCGGCGCGCGATGCATTGACGCCGACCCGGGCAAAAATATCGCTGAGGTTCTGCAGCTCGGCGTTTCCGAGCCGCCCAGCCGTGGTCATCTTATCCAGCAGCGACAGGGCCAGGCTTGGTTTGGACAGGTCGAACTGGAACGCCGTGGCCGCGACGGTGAGGCCCGAGGTCAATCGATCGGCATTCGCGCCGGTGACCGCCATTGCCTTGTTGGTTGCCTCGATGACGGGGAGTGCCTCCTTGAAATTCAGTCCGGCTTGGACGGCGTTGTTAAACCCCTGCTGCAGGTCCTCGACGCTCTGACCCGTCTCGGACGACATCCGGAACAGTTCTTTCCGGAGACCTTGGACCTCGCCCTTCGTCGCTCCCGCCGTCTGGCCGATCTGGGTGAGGACCTTGTCCATCTGGGCGGACTGTTTGACCAGCATACCTGCGCCGATCGACATCCCGAGGGACGCAAGCTTCCCTTCCACGGACGTCGCGGCGCTGCGGATCCTGTCGAACTCCTGTTTCGCGGTGTGGCCGAACTTCCTGAGGCCCTTCTCGCCAATGCCAAGCGCATTGAGGAGCTTCGAGGAATTCCCCGAAAGGATCAGTTCGAGAACGTTCTTGCTGCTCATACTTGCTCTGGTTTCCTTTTTACGATGTATGTTCGCCCGCGTTTCGGATTGACGATCTTCTCGTGAGCATCAAGCCAGGCTGCTGGATCCCTGGCATACATCGATCTTACATCCGAATAACTGAACCCCAGCCTGAGCATGGCCAGTATCGCCTGTCTGAGGAGAACCTCTGCCTCGGCGGAGCTAAGTCTCCGTTGACTCTTCGGGCCCGGATTGAAACCCCTCGGCCCGTCTCTGGGCCGTCTCCGCTGCCTCCGTCAGCACCTCGAAGTCCCGGGGGAACATAGACAGGAGAAGCTCCCCGTTAATGTCCTCTTTCGGGATATCGCCCAGCTTGATTATCTGGCATGCGTACATGCAAACTTCGCGATAACGGCTATTCTCCTGGGCCCGTTCCTCCTCGAGGGCGTCCACCATGTGGGCGACCCGGCGCGCCTCGATCTCCAGCTCGCGGTGGACCTGGCCGTTATGCTCGATGCCGATGGGGAGCGTGCGCTTTTCCTTTATCATGGTCACGTCTCCGTTCTCTTGTCGGCGCCGAGCTCGATGGTCTGGCTGGCTTCCTTCTCACCGTAGGAGGCTTCTCCGATCTTCGTCGTGAAGACGCCGCTGTAGGTGATCCGCTTGCCGTTGCCCCTGTCGATGGTAAGCGTCCCGTTCTCCACTTCCTCGAAGTTGAAGGGCGTTTGAGTCTTCGGGATCACGTACTCCACCTTGACCCCATAGCGGGCAGTGGTCTTCGTGAAACCCGTCTTGTTCATGAGATTGACAGGCCGCCGGACCTCGATCTCGTTCTCCGACACCTTGTTGAAATCGGTGATCTCCGTGCCGTTCACTTCCAGTGTTACCAATTCGACATATTCATCTGCCATGGTTGTCCTCCTTTTTGACTACAGCAGCAGGTCGATCCTGCCGGCGAACACGTGGAGCCCGTTGACGACGTCCGCGGGGATCCGGGCGTTCAGACGGTTCACATCCTGCAGGTCCCTCTCGACGATGAGGGCGTCCTTGTTTGCTTCAACCTCCTCGACCATCTCAAGTTCCTGGAGAAGAAGGAGCACGTCCAGGATCTCCGCACGGACCTTCGGCGGTGTCTTGCTCGAGAGCTTCTCCCGGGGAAAGCGCAAGCTGATCCGCTCCCGTACCGCCTTGCGGACATAGTCGAGGGTGCGGATCGTGGTGATATCGAGGAGCGACACGTCGTCAATTCCTTGGGCATCCTGGAGATAGGTGCTGATCGCCCTCGCGATCTGGACCGTCTCACCCGGGCCCACCTCAATGGGCGAGGCGCCGTTGTAAAGGAGAGTTTCCTGCTCTGTCCTCGACAGGCGGTCCGCGATGTTGGCAGGTGTGATGCCAGTGAGCGCGAGGGTGTTGAGCGGCCGCGCGGGATCCTCCTCCCAGGCCATGACGGCACCGAAGGCGGCCGCTATCTCATAGGGCATGCTCTGCACGAGGGTGGCCGCCGTATACCGGTGGTAGGCGCAGAGGATCCTCCCCGAGTTCACCTGGCCGGTGAGCGTCGTTACCGTCGACAGGGCCGCGTTCATGCCGTAGACCCCGACGCCTGGGCGCTGTTCCATGGGACCGCTCACCGAGTCGAGATGGGTCTTGAGCGTCGTGAGGTCCGTCTGATTGTTGTAGGGCGAGGCGATGATGTCGTATTTCTCCCCGAAGACGACCGCAAGCGCATCGGCCAGGGTCGGATTGGTGGCCCCGCTTGCCATGGCACTGATGGACACCGTCAGGGTCGATACGTTCGTGAGGACGTAGCTGAGATGTATGTCGTTGCCGCACAGGCCCTTGTTCTTTGCCGTCAGGGTGACGACAGCCCCGTCGACGCTCGCCGTCACGGGCAGGTCCGGGTGCTTGTCAAGCTCCGCCTCGAGAGCTGCGGCCACCGCAGCTGCGGCCGTCGACGTGGCGATGGCGATCTCCACCTTATGTGTTCCCACGTAGAGGGTCAGCACGCCGCTGCCCGACGCGGATGCGCCGAGAGTCACGGTCCCCACCGCGGGCTGCCCGGCACTCGCGTCATCGAGGGCGATGACGGTGAGGTCCAGGTAAGGATTGGCCGTGATGGCGGCCCGAGCCAGGAGGTGGCACATCGAGCCCGCGCCGAAGTAGACCTCCGCCTCCTTGTCGCTGAAGACACGGGTCGGGATCTTCTCCGCGACGGTGCCGGCCGATGTCCTCTGGCCGACGAT
Organism: Syntrophorhabdus sp.; assembly: GCA_012719415.1. Lineage (NCBI taxonomy): Bacteria > Pseudomonadati > Thermodesulfobacteriota > Syntrophorhabdia > Syntrophorhabdales > Syntrophorhabdaceae > Syntrophorhabdus > Syntrophorhabdus sp. The sequence goes on along the minus strand of JAAYAK010000099.1, from coordinate 28,373 downwards.
AAGCATGCGCTGTTTGTTGTTGGGCAGCGTCCGCACGGCGAGCTTCGTGTTGAACTCGAAGTACTTGCCGGGCTTGCGGATCGATGAGGGGATGTTATCGAAGGATATGTTCTCACTTGCCATCGGTCTTTACCTCCTTTTTGTTTCCCGGGGCGGCAACAACGAGGGACCCGTCGGCGATGAGCCTCCGGTAGTATGCGGTCTCGGGTACTTCCACGGCCGCGCCGTCGGCGATGTATTCCCGCGGCCGGCCTTCCATTGGACAGCGCGTGCCGGGCGCTGCGGTAACTTTTAAGACTGCCATGATAGCCTCCTTTTCATGTCTCGGTTCCAAACTCCACGACGTCTTCCGCGTCGGCGACGTCATCACCGGGTTTGAGATAATACTTGAATCCCATCTCGAGGAGATCCTCCGCTGTCGCGGCTTCATCATCGATCCTGTCGATGAAGAATCCGGTCTGGAACTCCACGGCGAAGACGATCTTTCCGTCCTTCTCCTCTTCCTCGAGGGTGATGTTCTCGATTCCCTTCGGCCGCATAGGGTCAATGGGGAGATCGAGCGTCTGCAGGATGAGGGCAGCCGCCACGGCCTCCAGGACAGGGTACATCCCTGCACGCCGGTCCTTCGTCGAGCGCATGTTCTGAAACGTCACGACGACGAAGATCGAGGGTCTCAGCTTGTACTTCTGACCAACCTTCTCAAAGGGTCCAGGTCCCGTGTATACCTCGATTGCCGGCATGGCCAGCGAGCTGTGCTTCTCTTCGATATCGACGTGCTTCGGTTCGGGAACCTTCAGCGTGAGCCTGGCGGCCACGGCCTCTTCGATCTGCTCAAGCATGTCAGAACCCCTTCAGCGAGTCGCGGGTGAAGACGCGATCGCTCGTTGCCTTGTTGGCCTGGGCGCTGTCGGCTGCCACCGATGCCGCCGGCTCCGGATCGACGCCCAGGGAGAGGAGTCCTCTCGCGACGTCCTTAAGCCTGGCCACGGCCCTCTCGTAGCGCTTCTCTACCTTCTCCGGGATGGTTCGCCGCGAGTACAGGTAGTAGATGGCGAGATCCACGGAGAGCTTGTTCACGACGGCCGGGACCGGGGAGAGCGGTACCGAGTACTTCACGGCGCAGTACCCGTCGATCTCCGCATCCGCCGTTTCGATGGCCTCGTCGATGCGGGCGATGATGCCGGCGTGATCCGGATCCCCGGTGTCGATCGCCGCGGGTTTCAGGTTCTCGTCATCGGTGAGCTGGATAATGGTCGTCTCGTCCAGGGCCTTCGTGATATCGTCGAGCGTGCAATATGCCATGGTTTGTAAAGGAGGAGGGCAGGGCCCTCCTCCTGGCCTCCTTGTCCTTTATTACTTCTCTTTGCCCTTCTTCCCGGATTCGTCCTGGCCCGGAGCTGCTTTCTCCTTGTCCTGGGCCTTTCCCTTCTCCGGATCTTTCTTCTCTTCCGGGAGAACTTCGACGACGAGCATGGACTCGGTCTGAAGGACCTTTAGGGTCTTCTCGTCGACGTCGTATTCCGCGGGTGTACTCGAGAACGTGATCCCTGCCCTGCGGAACTTCTTCGGTATCGATTTACACTTGATCTTCATTGAGGCCTCCTTCTACGCCAGCCAAGGCACGACAACGAGCTCAGCCGTGTGGTACCAGACGTTCGACGCGCCCGTGGCATCCTTCTCCGCCTCGAGGACCGTCCTTCCCACTGATTCCAGGGTGGGCGGGACAACGAGATGCGTGGGTTTGATCCCGAGGGGCGTTCCTTCATCGTTCGTGAAGGACATCATCGCCGAGCGCGCGGCGGCATAGTTCGCCCCGTTAAGGGTCTGCTTGCTGCCGTAGGCGAGCTGCCAGAGGCCAAAGCCCACGTTCTTCCGATCGTCGACACCGTAGCGGTATTTCTTGCGCATGAAGGCGTTCTCATCGTCGGGCTTGTCCATGGCAACGAACTCCGGCTCCTTGCGGCGCTGCAGGATGAGGGGCTTGATGGGGCGCGAGAGGTCCGTAAGGTACCAGCCCGTACCTGACCCGCCTCCGGAATTGGCCACCGAGGCTCCGTTTACCTCATGGTCGGTATCGAAGAAATACTGCCCGTCGTAGCACCGAGTGGAGAAGCCGAGCTTGAGCAACGCGAAGGCAAGGATGTCAGGGTGGACCTTCGCGGACTGGGCGAGCCCCTGGATCATGGGCGTGTAGACGCCAATCTGATCGTCCTCGATGTCATCCCGGTCGACCTCGATCGTGGCCTCGTAGGACTTGTTGACGAGCTCGTAGTGGAAACCGGACAGGTCCTTGATGACCCGATCCCCAAGCCACTCGCGCATCTGCGGGAAGTTGCCGAGCCACTTGTAGTCGACGCTTCTACCGGTGGAAGGTACCCGCATGGCGACAAGATCGACCTGGCTCTTCGCGGCCGCCAGCGCCTCCTTGAAGATGGTGCTGAAGGTCTTGTGTATCCCGGAAAGTGCTGCCTGGTTGATAATCATTGTTGGCCTCCTTTGTAGGCTCTTTTATTCGCCGTCATCGATGTACATGACGAGCGTGATGTCGCAGTTCGCGCCGGCTCCCGATGCCGTCTCGTTCGCCTTGATGATGAAGTCCGTGTCCTTGGCGACGGCGATCGAAAGGGCCTCCGCCTCCCCCTGGGTGTCCGCCCCGGCGATGGAGAGGAGTTCCGTGTCATTGAGCTTGAGCGTCAAGGTCTTGTCCGCCCCGGGGGCCGTGCCGAGGTTCACGTATGCCCGCTTCACCATGACGGGGTTCGGGGATTCGATCGCCGGCAGGGCGATCGCGTGGTCCGCTGCGTCCTTGGTCCACCCGGTAAACCTGGGGAGAGTCAGGAAGAAGGGGCCCTTGCCGAGCTTCTGGAGCTGAGCTTCGACAGTGGCCTCAGCGGCGGGGAAGTGGTTCCCCGCGTCCGCCGCGGAGATGGCGGAGGCCGCGTGGGCTCCCGACGGGTCCGCGATGTGCGAGGCGACGTCCGCCTGCAGGATCGCGGGGAGGATGTCGACGAATGCGTGCGTCGTGTCGACGAACTGGGCGATGATGCCGCAGAAAATATCGTATGTCACGTTTCCCGCGAGATCCACCAGTTGGTCGTCGACGAGGAAGACGTTGTCCCCGACGTTCGCCTGGCTGATCTCCGTGGCAAATTCCATGAGGAAGAGCCCGCGCCGGCGAATGACGGCCAATTCGTCTCCGTCCTGGCCCAGGCTGTTGTCGATGGAGCTCCGGGAGACGCCGGCATAGATGAGGCCGCTCGTATCCCCTCCCGGGACGAGGAACCCCGCCGTGTTGAAGCATGCGTTCGCGCCGGCGAAGATCTTGCTGCCCCCATCGACCGGGGCAGGAACATCGACGCCCTCGGTGTATTGCGTCCTCTTGTCTGCAGTCAATGCGGTCATGCTTCACCCCCTTTATTGTGCTTCTTGAACGTTTCTTCATCGACGCCGCACATCTTGTTGATCTGGGCCTGGACGTCATCGATCCCGGTACCGGCCTCCTTCTGGTCGGTGACCACCTTGCCCTCGATGACGACGACCGGGGCCTTCGAGACGAAGACCTTAAAACCCTCCAGGTCGCGCTTCGCGTAGTCAAGGGCCCAGTCCTTCTGTGCCGGTGTGATCTTGCCCTCCTTCATCGCCATCTCGACGGCGCCGTCGGCGTCCCTCTGAATCAAACCCGCCTTGAGCGTGTTGAGTTCCTTCACCACGTCGTCGATCTTCGTGTGTGACTGTTTCATCGCGAGGATGGTGGCGACGATCTCCGACTCCGTAGCTGACTCCGCGAGGCCCAGGGCGTCGAGGACTCCCTTGTTCGCGATAATCACCGTCTTCCCCTCAAGGGCGATCTTGAGCTTGTTCACCGCCGCGATCGCCGCCTCTTCCTTTGCGTCCTCGGAAAGACCGAGGAGTTTCCACAGTTCTTTCATGGTTGCCTCCTTTGTATTTGTGTCCCCCTCGAAGCCGAGCTTGTTGGCAAGGGGAACCATGCCGTCGATGTTCGGCTGGTTTGTGAGCGCCACGTTGATGAGCCGGATGACCCTGTTGTCGGAGATCCTCTTCAAGAAGACGGGCGAGACGTACCGGTATTCCCTGTTGGCGATGTACTGCTTCGCCCTGTCCGTCCACTCGATGACGGCCCATATACCGTCGGCGCCCCTGTTCACGAGCGTCTTTATCCACCCCGCGGCCGGGGCCTCAACGGGAGGATCGGCGACCGTCTGGTGCTCGTAGTCGATGACCATGTCGTTCGTCTGTGCCTCGAAGGCCTCGACGATCCCGCGGGCCCCCTCGTCGTCGAGCGTGAACGGTCCCTTGGGGGTGTCATGGTACCCGTAGGGGATCACCTGGATCTCGGCGGGCACCTTGCCCTCGACATCCTTGCAGATTAGAACCAGCGCGTTCTTCATTCCTGTGCTCCTTTCATGAGAAACCCCCTGAGGCACTGCCCGATCGATGGCCAGTCTTCGTCCTGGACCAGAAGATAGGGTCTCGCGGGGATCTTCACCTTCTTGTTCCTGCCCGCCATGCCGCCGAGCTGATGGATGCGGGCGTAGACCAGGTTGGTGCCCACAACGACACGGTCGGTCTCGGCGCGGGCAGTAACCGAGTTCTGGAGTCGTGCCGTGTCGATGAGGGTCTTTCTCCCTGATGAATAACGGTCGAAGGCCTTGGTGAGACGGCCGCGGATGGTGTACGCCTTTCGGTTCCCGCCCGATTTTGTCTTCTTCCCCGTGTACGCCTGGTAAATGGAGCGGATCCGCGTGGGCTCCCACTTATCCGGACGGCCGCCTTCCTCGAAGTTCCTGATCACCGAGGACCGGATGATCTCCCCGATCGCGCGGAAGGCGGGGCGGAGGTCCTTCACGTTCCTCTGGAGTCTCGTGAAGAGCCGCTGCACCTTTTTGTCCTTTATCTCGACGTCTATCTGCATCTTGACAACTCCCCCGGGTGTGGTAAACTTTGTACTGTTGATGGGGCTGACAACTGGAAAGTCGCCGCGGCCAGTTGGACGGGTCCCGGGCCTACGGGATCGGCCCTATGAGGGATGTGGCGCCCCTCCGGCCCCATCATAACTTCCCCCGGATAATCTGATATCTCCTGCCCATTAAGTCGCCCCTCTTGACCTTTCCTGCCGTTGCGATAATGTTGACCGGCTCCGGCGCTCCCTTCAGCCTGTAATTGACACGGGTTACAACCTTTATCTTCCTGTCCCTGTCGGTGACGACGTAGAGGAGCGCGGGGTCCTGGGTATCCCAGAGGATGGCCTCCGCATTCGCCACGATGTCCGGGAGCATCTTCAGTTCCTCGGGGGTCAGGGCATTGCCCCTGAGTCGCTTTGCGGTCCTTGCCGCATGGAGCATGCCGCGGTCATCCGCGATGATCACCGGCGATGCGATGGCGATGTTCTCCCCTTCCAGGTATTTCATGGTGGCCAGGTCCATCCAGCCGACAACGGACGTCGCGCCGCGGGCCTTTCCGTCTCTCACGATATCGTCGATCCAGGATGAGAATGCCGCCTTCCTCGGGGAACTCTCCACCATCGAGGCGACGAACGCCTCCCTGACGGCCTCCGGTGCCCTCTGTGCCTTCTCCCAGGCAATGAGGTCTGTCCGGTACGCCTGTCCGGGATTGCCCGCGAAGCCGGGGTCCGCGATGCCCGGCGCCTCCTTTTCGATCGACAGTTTCTCCCGGGAGACCTCTCCTTTCGTCAGTGCCCTCACGGTGCAGCGGCAGTTGAAGCCGTTCGGAGGATAGCTTGTGGACCAGAAGGGATCGTCGTGAGGCAGTGTCCTGCCGTTCATTACCGCATGGGCTGGGCGTGTCCGGGAATCCATTACAGCCACGTATTGCCAGTACGGGTGACTGCCGGTGACCTCCATCTGTCTCTGGTAGTGGCCCGCCTGGTAGGCTGCCTGGACGTTCGTGCGGAATATCGTCTCGAGCCGGTAGGGACTCAAGCCTTCCCAGCCCCGCCGCGCCATGGTCTGCTTCATGTCCTTCTTGAAGTCTGCGAACGTCGTGCCATCGGCAATCGCCCTGTCGATGGCGCCGTGAATGTCGGTGAGGACGTCCATCCGGGTGACGCCGGAGACCGTGAAGGCCTTCGCCTTTGCCACGTCGCTGAGCTGAGCGTATTTCTCGGGTGTCAGGACCGTTTTGTCCCGGAAGAACATGATCGCTTCATCAAAGGGAAGGCTTTCGAAGGAGATCATGCGAGGGTCCTTCCTTTCAGGTCAGCTCTGATTATCGCCTCCGCCAGGACGCGACGGAACTCATCCATCCCGATGTCGGTGTAGACCTCGGCGAGCATCGCCTGGAGATCGTCAAAGGACTCCGCCTTCTCGACGATCCACTCGATGGCCGACAGGTCGATCGCACCCCGCGCAAGGGCATCGTCGGCCAGGGAGTCTATGTATCTCTGGGCGGTAATGAGGTTGTCGATGTCGTCCGGTACATCCGCCTTGTGGGCCGTCTTCTCGACGGCGGGAGCGTCGTCACCGGGTCCGCCCGGCTGCCGGAGCCTCAGGGTCTTCTCTCCCGCCTGGGGTTTCGGGATGCCGAAGCGGTCATGGATGTGGCTCTCGGGGATCCCCTCGAAACCCGCCTCCTTCACCAGGATGCCATACACCTTCGCAGCCTTCTCCAGGTCCTCCTCTTCCTCGCAGTGGATCTTGAATTTGGGAACCCCCTTGCCGGGCCCGTAATTGAACATGACCCAGGGGGTGAGAAGGTGGAACTTCGTCGTCTTCATGAGGGCCTTGGCGTCAGACTCCCTGAGGTCCTGCCTCAATTCGGTAGCCTGCTTCTCGGCGCCGAGCTTCCCCGGGGTGCTATCGGCGTTACCCGTGTGCCCGAGGACTGCCTTGCTCATCGCCTTGTCGCAAAACTCGGCGAACTTCGCGTGCGAGCTGTTCGTGCCCGTCACCTTCGACTCCAGGATCTCGATCATCGTCGACTCGGAGATTACGGCGGCCGCGTCGACGCCGAGGTTGAAGACAGCCCGCTTGAGCGCATCGATGTCGTTCGACGACGCCCCCGGCTTGTACTTGCCGATCCGCATGGGGACAGAGAAGAGCTCGTTGAAGATCAGCCAGTCCTTGATGTCGTAGTTCTTGAAGAGGTACATCCAGGCACAGGGCCGAAGGAGGCCTCCCCGGGGCGTCGCGCCCGAGCGGGCCTTGTAGGCGTGGACGAGGAACTTGTTGGGCGGCAGGTCCTCGCCCCAGACGGGTGCATCGTCGGTGAGGAGCCGGGGGCGCTTGAGGAGTCCCTGGGGGGAGTTGAAGGTAAAGCGCTTCTGGTGGACCCACTCGAGGGTCTTCACCCAGACCTGCCCTTCCGAGATCTCCCACATGATCTCCAGCGCGGAGAATCCCTTCCCCACGGCGTCGAGGATGTCCATGAGGGCATCGTCGAAGTTCTCGATGTACTCGATCATCTCTCTCGCCGCCGCCGCGATCTTCTTGTCTTCCGCGCTGTCACTGGCCGGCAGGACATCCCACTCGAGACCCGTCACTGCAAGCTTCCTCGTCTGGAGGATACCGCCGAGGTGGAGGTCCTTCTCCTCCATCTCCTCGAAGAGCTCCGCCTGGCGCGTCACATCCCCCTGGTCAGCCTCCTTGAAGATCCGTGCGAGGCGCTCCGGGGTGAGCCCCTGGGAGGGGTAGGAACCGTAGCGGTCCCGGACCGTCTGGACGGCGATTTCTTCGAGGATGGGCTTGTTGGAACGGATCTCCCGGCCGAACTGGTCTACGAGCATAACTAAATGGCCTCCCAATTCGCCGTTGACATAGTTATAACACCTGTCAATGGCTTCATGCGGGTGTTTGCCCTTATAAAGGGTCCGGCCTCAAAATAAGGCCTTTTTTTCGCCTGTCTCATCACCATGCTCCTCTCGCTGCAAATCTCAGTCGATGGTCCCCTTCATCGTCATCCCTTTTGAAGACTCCCCGGGTGGCCACCGTCGTGTATTCCACGGACCCGGCGAGGCCTTTCTCGAGCAGGCTCTTGAGCATCTCGAGCGCATCCGGTCCGTCGTCATGGCCGCCCTTGCCCCTCGGCCGGTAGTAGATGAGGTGCTTTATCAGTTCGCCCATCCCCTGCCTCTTGAACCGGATCCACCCGTTCTTCACCCAGGGCTGCAGGGTGATGATGCGCAGGTCCTTGTCGACGTTGGGCTTGACGCCCTCGACGTACACCGTCATGCCCCGCTTGTGGGTCTCTGCCTCGAAGGCGTCCTTGAAGTACTCCTGGAACTGCACGTCCTCGATCACGACCTGGTTGAAGCGATCCCGGGTGTGATAGGTCATGAAGTCGTCGATGATCTTGTCGGGGTGCCTCTTCTCAATGTCCGCCACGGTAAGGTAGATGGTCCCGTCCTTCATCCGGCCGCCGATGATGGCGGAAGGGTCGGCCGCGCGCGACTTCTTGCCCATCGACGGGTCGATGGCGCAGCCCTGCTGGATCCCGGAGAGGTCGACCTCATCCTCGTCGTAGTACCGGATCCACTCTTCGAGGAAGACGGCGTCCTCGGGGTTCAGGGGCTCGTTCTGCTTCTCCGAGTTGAAGTACGCCGGACCCTCGGAGACGTACATCTTCATGAGGTAGTAATAGGGCTCACGTTCTTTCCAGAGGACCTCGGTGCCGGAGAGCATCTCCGCCTGGTGTTTTGTAAAGAATGCGTCCGCCGCGGACTCCGCCTCCTCCTTGCCGACGCTCACATCCGCGAAGATCTCTTCCCATCTCTCCCAGAGCTTCGATCGTGACCATTTCAAGACGGCCTTGAATTTACGCCCCTTCCATCCGGGCTTCTTAAGCAGGTTCGCAAGGAGCGAATCGTAGTGGAGGATCGTGCCGACGACGATGTAGACCGTATCGGGCTGCCCGATCTTCATGAGGGCCTTCATGAACCACTTCTCCAGCTTCTTGCGCTGGTCCGGGGACTCCACGGACTCGTCGTTCTCGAGGTCGTCACAGATGACGAGGTCGGGCCTGCGGGATCCGTGGCGCATGCCGCGGAGCTTCTGGCCGGCGCCGACTCCTCTGATCTTTACCCCGTTGCGGGTGATGATCTGGGAGGCCTGCCAGACGGGACCCTCGCCGCAGAGATCAGGGAAGTCCTGCTTCAGTCTTTCGTTGGTTTCCAATTCTGCCTTGATGAAGGAGATGAAGTCTGCCGACTGCGCGGCCGTCTCGCTGACGATGAGCGGAAACAGGCGGTGCCTGTATGCGGCGCACCACAAGGGAAGGATGAGCGTGGTCCAGGTGGACTTTGCGTTACCCCTCGGTGCTGCATCCGCCTCCCGGTCTCCCTCTCCCGTCTCGCTCGCCCGGAGGACCATCTGCGGGTACCTCAGGGAGAAATACTTGTGCAGCTCCGACGGGGGCGTATCGAGATAATGAGGGAAATAGGTCAGCCCGAAGTATTCCAGGTCCTTCCTGGCCCGGCTCATCCTCTCGCGCTGAGCGTTGCGGTCATCGGAGAAGGGTTTGGCCTTGCTCTGGATAAGAGCCCGGAGGGCCTCGACCTCCCGGTTGAACATCCTGTCTTTGGCGCTAAGCGGCATACGTCTCCTGTGCGTACCTCACGAAGTCGTCGAAGTTCCGCTCGATCGCCTCGAGTGCGGCGGGGTCGTTCTTTCCGAGATACCCGATGAGGTCCTTCATGAAGTCGAGGAAGAGCGCCGCCTTGACGGCCCCGGTCTTCGCCTTTATCTCCGTGATGGACTTGACGATCCCCGTGTAGGCGAACATGGCCTGGTTGTCGACCCTGCCCGGCCCCAGGGTCTCGAAGTACTCCTCGTAACGCTCCTGGACCTTCTCCAAGGACAGAAGCGCCCGGGCCTCTGCGCTCATCGCCGGGTCGCCTGTCTTCTTCTCGTACACCTCGGCGCGGGCCGCCCGGTCCTTCCATCCGTACTTCTCCATCCAGTCATAAAGGGTGGGCTTCGAGATGGAGTATCCGTTCCTCTTGAGCTCGGCGAGGGTCTGCTCCACGTTCTGTCCGCAGGAGCGCCAGGTCTCGTAGGCGTCCTCGCGGGTCTCGAGCTGGTAGGATCTGTTCGCCATCTATTGCAGCTCCTTCTCGGCGAGATCGATCTCATGCTGCAGCTGGAGGTATTCTGCCTGGAGCTTCTCGAGCTCGGCGGAGATCTCGGCCACCATGGCGAGCCGCAGGTTCTCGGGCCTTGTGAGGGGATAGCCGGCAAGGGCCTCCTTGATGTCCTTGACCTTGCGGTCGATGTCCGCCGCGAGCGTGAGGGCCCGGAACTTCCTCGCCTGTATCTCCGTCTTGAGCCTCGCTATCTCACCCATGCATATCCTCCATGTGGACCTTCTTCACCCGCGCCAGGGGACAGTACTGGTTCGCGTTGATCTTGTCGATCGCCTCGCTCCACTTCGCGGTGTTGAGCGTGATGACGTCGTTGAGCCCGTCCGCCAGTCTCGCGTAGGCCTCGACGAGCTTCACGTTGCTCTTGTACATGGCCTCCATCGCCGCGATCCGTTTCTCGTGGGCCCGCTCCATGATGAACGTGAAGACCCAAGGACCGAAGATGATGACGATGAGTAGCGTCCCTATCGGAAGGGCGCCGAGCTTGTCGATGATCGTCGCGATCGCTGCCAGGGTATGTGCGGTCTCGGGGGTCATCGGACACCTTTCTTCATGTCGTCCAGGGCGCCCCTCATCTCCGCCTGGTAGCCCTTGTCGAGGACGCGGTTCTTGAGGAGGTTCCGCGCGCTCTCGTCGTCCGACGTGCAGTAGAGACCGTCCTTCCTGATGAAGGTGACCGGGTAGTACTCCGGGAGCGCCGGAGGCTCCGGGACCTGCTGCCTTATGTACTCAGTCTTCACGACCTGCCGGCCATCGTTCATTGACATACAGCCCGTTGAGAGCGTCGAGGACAGGATCGCCAGTACCGCCATCGCCAGTAATGCCCTTTGTCTCATCTGTTTTCACCCCCGGTTTGAGGTTATCGATCCGCGCGATCTCGGCGGCCGTGCGCTCCTTCTGCCGGAGCCGTGCCGTGCAACTTGCCTGCGCCGATTGCAGCTCCGCCTTCATGCTCCCGATCGTCGTCTGGCTCGTCGCGTTCGCGTCCTGGCAGTCGGTGAGCTCCTGCTTCTTGGTTGTGAGCTCCTGTTTCACCTTTGCCAGTTCCACGGCCACAGTATCGATGCGGGCCTGCTGGACCTTGCCGACGATCGCGCCACCGATGACGGCGCCGATGAGGACGGGAGCAAGAACCTTCGCGATCCTGAGGACGATCTCTGCTGTCATCTGTACCTCTCCCCCCTTCGCTCGATCTGGCGAGGGTAGTCGATGTTCACCCTGCAGAGATCGAGAAGGCTGCCGTTCCTGAGCCGGATGACCTTGCGCCGGCACTGGCTCTCCACGGTCTTACGGTCGCAGGACCCCGCGCGGCGGATCTCCCTGTTCAGGATCCCCTGGCCGCCGTTGTAGGCCCTGAATGCGTAAGACCAGTCCTCACACAGGACCACCCCGTAGAGGTACCGGTCGTACAGGATGAGGGCCCGGATGGACCACCGCACATCGTAGGGTGACGGCGTGACGGAGATCTCCCGGAGGGCCTCCTCCCGGTCGTGTATCCACTCGGCGGTTTTCGGCATGAACTGCCCCAGGCCCGCTCCGCCATCGAAGGCGGTAACGCCCGGCCTGCATCCGCTTTCCTGTTCGATCTGCCCGAGAAAGAGGTGCCAGGGGGCATTAAGGCCGATGTGGTAGTGGGCCTCCCGGATCACGCGGGCCTTGTATTTCCTGCAGCGGTCGAGAGCGCTACAGTCCCCAGGTAATACCCAGGATGATGCCAAGACACAGAATGCCGCGAAAAATGAGAACACTGCGCATCTTGTTTTCACTGAGCACCTCGATTTTGCCGAATATCGGTTTGTAATCTATGAGCCAGACGAGCTCGTATACGATGAGGCTGACGGCGAGTAGTACAATCTTGTAGAACACCATCCCGATGTTCTCCGGTTTGAGTAGCCAGAGGAGGCCGATAAGGCCCGCAAGGGGCAGTCCGAAACGGAGCGCATATTTTTTGATCTCGCCGATCCGCGGGAGTTCGACGGTGCCGGTGCCACCCGACGCGCAGGCTTCCACCTCCCGGGCCTGTGCGGCTTTCCGGAATATCTTCGTGGTGCACCACTCACCGATTACAGGGCACAATGTCACAATGAAGATGCCCAGGGCGGTTCCTGAAAACAGTCCGATCAAAAAGATGGTGACATGCCCGAACATGCATACCTCCTGTTATGCGTAGAATTCAAAGTCGCCGATGACGGCGACAAGTTCCTTTGCTTCCGACCAGGGAACCTGGTCCTTGCTTCTTCTGTAGTGGGTTGCCCCGGAGACATTGTCCGGGAGATCTCCGTTCATAACACTCTCGGCGATCCGGTAGCATTCGCGGAGGTGTTTGTTCCTCTGAAACGCTTTGTCCCACCCGCAGGCGATCGCCATGAGACCCAGGCGGTTCGGGTTGCCCTCCTGGAAACAGGGGAACTGTCTCGAGGAGAGGACGACGCTTTGCAGGGTGATCTGGTCGACCCGCCGGTTAAGAACCTTGAGCCGGTTCATGACGCACCAGGCAATCCCGAGCTGCTGTCCCGTGACGGGCATCTTGCCCGTCTCCCCGTAGAGACACAGGGCGAGAAGCTGCGTGTCGTCAAGCTTCAGGAAACATTCGGAAGGCTTTTTCATCCGGTCACCGGTGTATCAGTCACTTTTGATCTCCTTCTGGAGTGGCTGAAGGCTCAGTTGAGGCTGCCTTTAGGACTTCCCCGAGAGCTTTCGCGCAGTTGCAGTGGCATACCGCTCCGTGTTCCAGCAACTTTCTCCCCATGTAATTCTCTTCGCTTTCAGCCGCATGAAACTCTCGCCTCGCGTGATGTTCCCACCGGGCAACCAGTTCCTGGAGCTTGTCGATGAAGCCTTTATTGCCTGGTAGGGGACCCGCCGGGCCTTTAACCGGACGTGGGTTCCCCTCCAGGGCTTCGCAAAGGGCGTGCGCCTTATCGTGTTTTGATGAGCGCAGGACACCGGGTGCGACGGGCCCGGCATCCTGCTTCATAAAGGAGAGGTGTTCGTTCACCTTAAGAGTCTAAAAGATTGGGGGAAGGGAAGTCCTTTGAAGTGGTTAAGAAAATTGCTTCAATGAGGGGATATGTCGAACAAGAGATCCTGGGGGATTTTCTCCTCCACTATCTCACGAACCCATCTCTCTGTCAAACCGTATTTCCTGGCGAGGTCCCGGTGATTGTTGCCTGTGAATTCCCGCCGTATGCACTCGTCACGCTTCTTCCTGAGGATGCCCTCGATCTGGGGGAAGTAGTAGGCCAGCCCCCCCACCACGGAGGAGAGCTTCACGGCGTTCTCTACCCCGATGGCGCGGGCTACCTCACGGTAGGAATCCGGGAGGTCGTCGATGGTGATCTCGCCGATGATTGTCTCGATCCACTCGTTCATCATCCCTGGTTCCCCACCCTCCTGCACGCGCAGCCGTTCTGGTCCTTCCACATGTTTTTTAGCGCCTCGATGACGGCGGAGGCGTCGGGAGATGTGCGGACCTGATCGATCTTGAAGTATTTCTTCAGCCAGCGACGGTACCCGTCCCAGTGGCGCCACTTGATATCGGCAGCCAGGTGCTCGATCATCCGGAGCTGACCCGGGCTCGCGAGGACGACGACGTTCTCCGGAAGGGGCACGCCGGGAGTCCTGGGAGCGCAGGGCCAGCAGGGATTCTGGGGAGGGGTCCGCTTCGTCTTCAGACGGAAGCCGAGCCCTTTGAAGCAATCTATCAACTCGCTTGCTTCCCGGTAGGAGAGGTTCTTACTGGATTCCACCTTATAGCGGTTTTTCAGCATGGCCCGATAGGTCGCGTCATCAAGTCTCAGTTGTTTGAGGGCAACATGAATTATCTGCAGTTGCTTTCGGTTGACGGCCTCGTTCATAAAACCTCCCAAGCAAATAATCCCTGCCTTGCCAGACCTTGCCTTGCCAAAGCTCGCCTCGCCATGCCAGCATTTGCCGAGCCGCACCTGAGCCCGCCTAACCTCACCCGATCGCGCCTAACCATAACCCGGCCACAAACCGCCTTGCCCTGAGGCTCATCAGACCGGATATCATCCGGTGACACCCCCGAAGGGGTGTTTCGCCTTGCCTTGCCTTGACTCGACATAGCCCGCCACGCGAAACCACACCATACCGGGCCGAGCCCACCGAACCACAGCTCATCCGGCCATGCCTCGCCCGATTATTCAAATCGCGTCACCATAAACCTTCCATATCTCGGCCTGAAATCCCCGATGCCGTACTGTTTGCCTGCAAGGTCCAGGACCTCCTTCACCACCTCCCGGGGGATCTGGGGATCATGCACCTCGATGTCGAATTCCAGGGACCAGTTCCTGAGCATGGGGCGCATCCTCTCAACGCCCGAGTTATTGACCCTCACAAGCCTCTTGTCCACGGTCAGCTTCCCCGATTCCAGGAGCTTTTCCGGAGAGCCCTTCAGTCCGTGGGGAATGTAGTCCGGGGTGACAAAGACCGCGCTCTTGAAGAGGTCCTTGTAGGTTTTCTTGCCCTTGCCCGTTATCTGGAAGTTGACCGCCGCCTTGATGAGCGCACCCTCGATGTGGCTTGCCGGCTCAAAGACTCCGATCACATCGTCCCAGTGGAGCGCCGTTTTCCACTCATCGCTGTAATCCTTTGCGCCCGTCTTCTTCTGGGTCTTCTGTGCCAGTTCATCCTTGAACACGTACCGGTGCTGCATCAGCGGTGCCGTTCCTTCGATTCTGACCTTGATTGTCTCCATACGTAATACCCTCCTTAAATGTTTAGGTTTTGTATTGCCAGCCTCTCCTGACCAAATAACGATTCGTAGGCCTCGCGGTCCATTGCCCTTAGCCGGACCGCCAGGGACCGGATCCTGTTTACATACTGCGCGACGCCTGCCCGGTACTCCTCCCTGGTCTCCGGAAAGTAGAACCCGGGAGGATTTGCCGTCGAGGAAACCACCAGAACGCCGTGATGCTCGGTGAGATGCTTGATGATCTGCCGGACCCGCACGCCGGAGATCCCCGTCATGGCAGAAAGGGCCTTCTCGCGTATCGCGTTTTTCCTGCCCTTGCGAAGCAAGCTTAAGATCTGCTTTTGCTCCTCCGTCAGAGCGGGCCTGTCAAAATCAAGGGAGAGTTGATCGGGCATGTCTTTTACTCTCTCTCTCTCTCTCTCTCTCTCGATGAAGCCGCGGTTAGTACCGCACATCAGGCACCTCTGGCCCGACTCGGACCATCTGTCGGGCACTATGTTGCCGGAGCTACATTTCGGGCATATCAGCATCGCTTTTCTCCTTGGGATACATACGCTCCACCCCGCAGTCCTCGCACCGGTAGTACCAGTACCAGGAATCCTGGGCGAAGCGTGTCATGGGTTTTCCGCAGGTCCAGCAGTCCGTTGTCAGTTCCACGTGGCGGGTGTCGTCATTCATGATGGATACACTCCCGAGATCGGTTATTGCCGGATCCCGCAATTGCTCTCCTCCGGCGGGGAGAGTTCTGGAGGATTTTGTGAGATCTTTGCCGCATTGCGGGTGACGGCGGTTACGGTCATCATTGGCTGTGTTCACCATTTGATCAGTTGCCCCTCGAAAGGCAGTCCGTACGTAGCGTGGAAATAGACGAGCATCCTGTCGATGCTGCTGAAACCGTCTTTCATTGCAAGGTCCTTCTTCTCTTCATATGACAGGGGCCCGTAGCCGGCGATGATGATTTGCGGCCGGCCGTCGATGTCCAGGTCCATAGATATGTCACGGGCATAAAGACATCGTGCCCTCCTCAGGAGCTCTGACGACTTCGTACGGAGCCCGGTATAGAGAGCAAGATCTTCTCCCTCTCTGATCGGGTACTTTCTCCTGGCCCGAATAGTTTGCCTCTTGACCCCAAGTGCTACGATGACAGCGAATCGTTTCTGAAAGTTGAGGATTGCCATTACGGTTGACCTCCCCACCCGGCCATTATCGCTTCCTTCCCATCGTGCAGCTCGGAGAAGGACTGCCACCCGAGTTCCGTGAACTCACTCGTGTAGACCTCCTTGCGGGGGATGATCGGCCGCCAGTGGATATCGCAGAAGACCCGGTAATGCCATACGTCCAGGGTCTGGCCCTTTTCGCTCTTCGGGGACTCCACCCACAGACAGCGCTGGTAGTCGGGCGGGAAGAAAACGTCGATCCACATCTTCGTGAGCCGTTCGCTCTTCCCCGCGGTACGCCCCGTGAGCGCCGCGCGGAACGACAGCGACAGGTGAAGGCACCGCTCATAATCCGGGTTCTTGAACATGCCGCCGCTGTGGTGCCCCACATCCCTGGTGAATATCATGATGGTACGCAGGACTCCGTCTGACCATTGACCAGTGCAGTGCCTGACCAGCCTGCTGTTCTCCCGCGTGTCGGCCCCGGTGTAGATCCCGTGTCTGGCCCGGCGATACATCTCCCTGGCGGCCACACTCGGTAACGTTCCGAATTCGAAGATCTTGCTCATATCAGCTGTACCTCCCTTTCCGCTACACGCACTGTCGGACAATCACGCCTATCCGCAGCGATTCAGGTTCTGATAATACCCCAACTCCATCCGGGTGCGGATCGTGGACCAATTGCCCCTTGCGGCCCACCACCGCGTGTTGCAGATCGGTGAACCTGTTTGTTGGACCTATCATCACGTGGCAGAAGTCCTTGTCGCTGAAGAATCCCTTCATCTCGTCTCTCGGTATTCTTGCTTCGAAATAGGCAAGTCCCATTTTCGAGAGCCACTCATTGAGTCTGCCCATCCATTCTCCATCGTCGTCGTATGCGGCCAGATCGGGTATCCGTTCTATGCTCATGTCGAGTAAAGAGGCAATGCATGCCTCAAAGCAATTACCCTGCCGTCCGAATCTTGTTTGCATAACTGGTGTCATCCGTTTCTTAGCCTCCTCAGTGCCGGCATCACCGGCAGACCATTTTCGCGGAGTCACGAAAATGGTTTCGGCCGTCTACTCAGCCCGCGGCTGACGGAGCTTCTTCTCGATGCACCGCGCCGCCTCGGGGGTTAGCTCCATCCGCGCCAGGAATCCCGTGTCATCCCGGGAGATGATCCCGATCGGCGCGCCCGTATCTTCCCCGGGCGGGCACAGTCTCCTCATCGTCCGCAGGAGTTCCTGGGGATCGCGCCGTTTCATGCCGCCTCCTTCTCCTTTATCTTCTCCATGTTGGGCTCGATCCGGAGTTTGTCCTCGGTTTTCAACGTGGCGCCGCATTTCGCGAGCGTTGTTGCATCAAGGCCGCTCATGGCCTCCTTATCGGGCTCCTCGATGATCCTGAGATACTGCACGAGCCCCAGGGCCTTGAGGGCCGCCACCGTTGCCGCCTTGCTTTTCAGGACCACCTTTGTAACCACCCGGTAGGCCACAACCCCGAAAGTGAGGTCCTTTGAGCGGACCCTGGCAAATTCCTGTTTCCTGGACTCGGCGAAGAGGGTGATGTTTTCTTCGATGGCCTTGTGCTCGGCTTTCAGTCCCTCGGCCTTCACGTCATATTCCGCTTTGATCTCGTTGATCTTGAGGGTCATCTCGCCCTCGAGCTTCTGGAGCTTGATGTCGATCTCGCCCATGCGCCTCAGGGCGCCGTCAACCTCGGGCCAGTCCGTGTAATCCGATGTCTTGATGATCTTTGCCATATATCCTCCTTAGTCGTTACTTTCTTCCACGATCTTCCACAACCGGTCTCCGTCTATGCGGACCACCGCATGGGGCCGGTTGCCCATGATCTTCCTTGCCACTGCCTTTGCCGCGCCCTTCGCGCACGATGTGCAAGATGCGGTCTTGCCCTGGCAGCGGGCTACATAGGTAGAGCCGCAGTGGGCGTAGCGAACGGTTATTGTGTCGTTTGAATTGACCATGTCTCCCCCTCAGCTCACTGTCTTCGGCACGATCGGGAGCGTTCCCTCCGGATCCTCGTGCCGTTTTTCATACTGGTGGTTATCGATGTGTATCGCGTCCGTCTCGTAGCGGTCGATAACCCTTCCTGAGTCATCCATGATCCGGATGACTGCCGCGTCCTTCCATATCTCCAGAGCCGCCTTCATGGTTTTGCCTCCGCTTGTGCGGTGTATGCCCTCTCATCGCCCAGGAAACGGATCCCCGCGATGGTGTAGCCTCTGGGTGAAAACCGAAAACCGATATCGGCGATGTAGAAGGGCTGCACCTCTTTCATCCCCGCGCGGATCCGGGAGGAGATATGATTGGATGCGGCCTCGTAACCCGTTTCAAAACCGCGCTGAAATGAGCGCTCTCCCCGGGCCTGCCAGCCGGCGAAGAACACCGTCGCCAGGAGAAGGACCCAGAAGATGTTTCGTGCTATCTTCTTACGTCTCATCATGTTTCACCTCGTCTCACAGGTTAAGGGGACAGCCCTTGCACTTCTCGGGCTGTCTCACGGCGCGGGCAATGCAGACCGCGTGGTCAATGCGATCGCTGTGACGCTGGCACCACACGTCGCCGTTGGGGTACCTGGGTGGCTTCGCGGTCGGGTTGCCGGGATACGCGCCGGTGCCCGACTGCCTCTTATAGGATTGTGTCCTCTGCCGTGTCCTCATATCTCCATCACCACTTCTTCCGTCACCTTCTCGCAGCCCATCTGGCAGGCGAGGTTCATCGCCTTCGCCGCGTAGTTGTTCACGAGGCCCGGGTAGGCATGGCTTATCGTCTTGCCCGTCCTTCCGTCCCTGTCGGTGAGCCGCTTCGACAGCGAGGCGATGGCTTCGTCGGTGAAGATGTCATCCACCTTCGCGCCCACCCGTTTAAACTTGAGGGTCATATAGTCCTTGATGTTGCCGTTGAGTCCCCGGATCTCGGCGATCTGGATCCTCCGGATGACCTCCCTCATGTCGGGATGCTCACCCTCGTCGAGCTTGTCCTTGAGTTCCGGCTGACCGACGAGGATGATCCCGAGGAGCTTCGTGTAGCCGTCCTCGAACTCGTAGAACCGCTTGAGGAGCTTTAGGACCTTGAAGCCGAGGTCATGGGCCTCCTCCACGATAATGACGTGCCGGGAGCCCTGCTTGTGCCGGGCAAGGAGGAGCCTCAAGACCTGCCTCGATTTCTCCTCGAGTTTTATCTTCGGCTTCTCGCTGCTGATATCGTGAATGATCGCGTCGCACAAGGACGCCGCCGTCACCCGGTCCTTGTCGACGATTTGGGGGTAGATGACCCGGACGTTCCCCTCGCGCTGGAGGGTGAGGACCACCTTGCGCCGCATGATGCTCTTGCCGCTCTGTACCTCCCCCACCACCGCCAGGAAGCCCGCGTGCTTGGCCGCGTCGATCATCGCCGCCTCGATGTAGTGGTGCTCGTCGGACATGAAGATGTCCTTCTCCTCCTGGACGTCGTTGATGAAGGGGTTTTTGAAAAGCTTGAAATGCCTCTTTGTGTCTTCTGTGATCACCTCTACCTCCCGTATTACGTGAATGTGCTCCGGATCGCCGCTGAGTACAGCCTTTCTCCTCTGTGTTGTCACCATTCTCGCGATGGTACCCACCGGATGGGCCCGCTTCATCTCCCGGCCCAGGGGATCCCAGATGTTCTCGATCCTGAGGCAGTGCTGCGCGAGCCATTTCCGGGCGCGCACGTTGCCGCCGATGAACTCCTCGACGCGGCCCTTGAACTCCGGATGTTCGAGGGGGATGTACCCCCTGTTGACGACGATGTTGATCGTCGTCCGGGCAAGCCCTGTCAACTCACCGATCGTTCCCTGGTTGATGTCGCAGTCCACGAGGAGCTGCTTCAGGATGATGGGTTTCACCGTTAACCTGTATGCCGTTGCCTTTTGTGCCACACCGTCACCTCCCCTGTTTATTGGTTGGCGATCTGTACTTCGCCGCTGTTTGAGATCCCTATGTTCCAGGTGCCCTCCGCCTCGATCTGGGCGATGACCTCGTCCGCCCTCGATATCTCGATGGAGTCCCCGAAGGCTGCCTTGAGCTGCCGGTTCGTTTCCTTTGATATGGCCCCCACCCGGCCCGTGAGGCGCTTCAGGAACTCCGTGAAGGATATCCTCTTCTCCACGATCGCCCGGTCGATCTCCATGGGCGTTCCCTTTCTGGGCATCAGGGTGAGGTCCACCTTGTCGGCCTGGTGGCCGAAGACCGTAAGGCCCGCAAAGGGGATCTGGTCCTTCTTCCTGTCCTCACCGTAGGCCATGTTCTCTATCCTTTTCTTCGCCTGCTGGACCACGCTGTCCGGCTGCGATTTGAACTCCTCGCCGATGACCGCCGCGGTGACGGGAAAGGCCCCGAGTTCCGCCGGCAGGATCTTTACGGGTTTCACCTCGTAAATCACGTCGCGGAAAGCGACGCCGATGGTTTCGGGATCGAAGGGTTTGATGATGATCCGTACCGTCGAAACGCCGGGCACGATGCCCTCGACGTGTTTGAGGTTGTAGGTCTCTCCCTTGTAGGATATCGAATACTCCCGGCCAACGGACCGCGTGAACTGTTCGTCCGTATAGGAGTAGATCTCTGAGAGGATCTCCCGGTCGGGGAGTTCGCGCAGCTGGTCCTGCCGGATGAGCAGCCAGCACTGGGTGCGCGTCATGCCGTGCCTGGTATGAATTCTGGTCGCGTTATGGTGGACGCAGAAATCGAAGGCCCAGGCGTTGAGGGTGTCGAGATCATAGGCCGGCTGCAGCCGGAGGCCCGACTCGAACCACACCTCGATGATGCCGTGCATCCTCTCGACGGCGCCCTGTCGCTGGGAGTTGTAGGGCTTTCCTGCGGGGATGTTGATCTCGAGGCGCTCCAGGAAGGAAACAACCGCCCTTGCTGAATTGGCGGCGCCGTTATCCATAAGCAGGTGGAAGGGAACCCCGCGGAAGGGGTAACGTTCATCGTCCCGTCCCCGCCAGGCTTCAACGAGAAACGTGTAGAGGTTGTTCTGTGACTCGCCGGCAGCCTCAAAGTACCGGAAGTAGAACATGCCGGAGAAATGGTCGACGATCACGTACCGCAGGAGCCGGGCCTTTACCTTCGCGAAATTGTGCAGCTTGTTTTTATAAAAATCCCGCTCATCCATGATGCACAGGCCCTTTTTTCCCTTGAGGTAGTACTGGATGCAGACACTGACATCGAAGACATGGCAGTGGTTTGGATGGAGGGAGCGCATGCGGCTGTGCGGGTCCGCGACCTTCATGCTCGCGGCGTTGAGCTGGTGCGTCCTGAGGATGTTCCTCATCCCCGCGGGGGTGACCTGGTCCGCCTCAAGGCAGCCGGAGTCGGCGGCGATCTCCAGGGACCGCTCGACGGGCATGATGGGGCCCTTGACCTCGCGGGCCGTGGTCTGTATGAGGCCGGCCACCAGCTCCACCTGCCTGTCGGTGAGCCCCGATCTCCGGACACCCTTGTCGGCACGCGCCTTACGACCGGAGACATAACCGAACTGGCGGGCGACACGGTAGAGATGTTGTGAGCTTAAGCCCGTCCGCTGAGTGTATCCCTCGATCACCCTCGTTCTTGCCGCCGCGTTGTCTGCGTTCTTGAGTTCACTCGCCAGGTCTTCCTGCCACACGATCCACCTCACTCAGCTTCGCCCTGCGAGCCTTTCGCCGCCCCAAAGGCGGGCATCTTTTCGGGGATCATGATGCAGTCCCCGTACATACCCTCCGCCATCTCGTAGATCGTGAGGATCTGCATCTTCATGTACGAGAGCGCCGTGAGATACTCCGCCCGCATGCGGACGGATGGTTCCTTGCCAATCTGCAGCTCCTCGATGTTTTCGGGATCCAGGGTCAAAAGATAGCCATCGAAGGCCGTCTTGAGGAGGGAGACCTTCTTCACGAACGCGGCGTCCTCGTCGTTGAGGTCCCTGTCCTCCAGGAAGCCCTTGTGACGGGCCAGTTCCTTTTCGAGCTTCGTCAGGGTCTTATGCGTATCTGCCTGCACGCGCTCATGGGCCTTTTTCTGGGCAGCGAAGTCCTCTTTCTGTTTTTTGAGGTCCTCCTGGAGCTTGTCGATCGCGGCTTCGATCTCGTCCTTGTGCTCGGGGGTGAGGGGGATCTTCTCACCTTCGATGACAAGGGCGCCATCGGAAATTTCGGCAAAATCTGCCGAAATGGCTTTGCCTAAGTAGCGAATTTTATTGAAACTGATTCCTAAGAAATCGGAAACGTTTGCCGAAAATGAATTGAAGAGCGGGCGAAGATCGTTGATGATGTTGTCGGCCGTTCGGACCTCATATCCGACGGACTCACAAAATTGCGCCCAGGTAAGGCCGCCGTCTTTGTATCCCTTGTTCTCCTTGACCCGGTACAGCACAACGGCCTCGATGAGGTCATTGTGAGCCCTGTCGTGACGTATCTTCTTGAGGATGCCCATGGCCTCGCGTTGGTTGCCCCTGGCCTCCATCTCGGCGCGAAGCTTTGTTATCTCGATGTCCGCCTCTTCCCTCGCGATCCTGTAGATCTCCTTCGAGGCCTCGACCTGTTCGTCTGTAACCCGTGGTGTCCTTGCCATTTATTCCTCCATGTCCAGAGATTTGATATCCAGATCTATCCTTGCCCTGTCGGCCTCGAGGGTGCTCCGGACCCTCGCCCAGAAGAGTGCCAGGCCCATGCCGAGACGGTAGCGATCGCCCACGGTCGAGACAAATCCCAGGTCTTCCAGGGTCGCGAGGTGGCACATGGTCGTGCCCGTCGGCAGGTTCACCGCCTCTGCGATCCTGGGCCCGGTGGTGGGTTCTTTCTGTCCGGCCAGGAATTTCAGGATCTCGCCGGTCTTCCTGACGGCCTCGATGCGTTTGTAGGATGTGGCCACGACATTCCCTCCTTGTTTAGTGTTCCAGGAGCGCCCGCTCCAGTTCCTTCAGTTCCTGCTGCTTCCTGGTGATCTCTTCCTTGAGGAGCCCCGCCCTGGCCCGGACGACGTCCTTTCCCTTCAGGGCCTTGTAGTTGCAGGCTTCAACCAGGATAAAGAGCACCTCGTAGTCGCGACATACCTCACAGAAGGCTGCGAGGACGTCGACGGACATGCCCCACCTCTTATTCCCGTTATGGTCGATGATGTCGCCGGTGAGATCCCGGCTCTCCGCCGACCAGTTGTCGAGGGTGCTCTTCGGCACCTCGATACCGGTGAGCTTGTAGACAGCCGAGCAGATGTCGACCCGGTCCATGCCGGACTTCTTGATCGCCGAGGAGACCGCCTGGCGGATCCGGGCGCTGACGTTGAGGCTCCCGGGAGCGGGAGGCGCCTCGGGTTTCAGGTACTCGAAGAGTCCTCCCTGGCGACTGTCAATTTTCCGCTTAACTTTTGACATTGCTAACCCCGGTTTCTTTTGTTAGAATCAAATCAGATTTGAAAACAAGAAAGGAATCTGGATGTTTCCGAGAGATGCTGCCTTTATATGCCGAAGATGCCTCGACCGGTTCTTTTTCAGTGAAGACCGGGTCAATGACATTCTCGCGGCGAGGATGATCGGCTGTCCCGGATGCAACAGCATCATCGATAACAAGCAGGGTGACGTTGTGAGATTCTTCCGGTTCTATCCCCGATTTGTCAGGGCTGTTGAGGATATGATGACCTGCGGGATGGAACTGATCGGATACGAGCCTGTGTGTGATGAATGGAACCTCATATGGATAAAGAGTATGACGTTCAGATGCGGAGATTGCGGGAAGGAGTCGAGCTATTCCTTGAAGCGGATGGACAGATTCGCCGCCGATCCCGGTCTTTTTTCGTGCAAGAGATGTCAAACTCAAATAAGGCCCCTTAAGATCGTGAAGGAATATTTCGTGAGCTTCCGCCAGGTCCATCGATCGGCTGATCGGCTGCACACATTCCTGTGGGACATCTTGTCCCCATTACAGCTCCCCGTTGAGCGATTTCCGGTGCAGTGGCCCGAGTACGGGAGGGCTTCATCTTGATGAGCCCGTTAGAGCAGAGAATCTCCCGGGCAGCCTGTCTGGAAATGGACACACACATCGTTCTTTTGAGGTGCCCCTGGAGTTGTACAATTAGATCCACTATGTGCCCTCCTATGCGGCCCTTTTGGGCTTCTCATCCGGCCAGAGATCCGAATTCGTTCTTCCCGGAGGTCATCGGATGACCGGCGGGCCTCTTTGTCTTGCCTTTGTCCGACCTTGTGCGTCGCGGCAGCCCTGTAGATCTGGTGGGCTTCTTGTCTATACCGAAGGCCTCGCGGAGCCTCTGCACCTTCCGGTAGACCGTCATGGGGGAACAACCCCGCCGCTTTGCCTCTTCCTTCACGGCGGCAGCGGTGATCGCGCCGTCGGACAGCCTCGCGATCTCCTCTATGGGCATGATATAGGTACTGTGATCATAATTACCCAGGAGCATGGCCTTGACGATCCGGTTGCCGTCCTTAGGACCCAGGCGGCGCTTGATCTCATGTATGTGAGACTCAGTAAGGGGAATCTCCTGGTTGGCCGGCGTCATCTCCAAGGCCTTGCTGAACTGCCGCGTCTGGAAGAGATCGAGGATCTCATCGTGGACATCGAGGGCGTTCGGGGCTTTCGACAGCATGCACAAGCGGAGGGCTCCGGCGGGGACGGAAAAGAGGCGGGTCTCGCGCTCATAATTGTACGGTTTGTCCCCGTTTTTCGGATGGACCATCGTCTTCAGCTTGAGGACGATGCTCTCATCCGGTTTGAAGCGTTTTTTATACCTGTTGAAGAGGTTGTTGAGGAATTTTCTTGGCTGTTCATAGCCCAGTTTTGCACCCAGGGTTTCTGCGTCGATCCACTCACCCGACTGGTAACCAAAAAGGGAGATGTCGTGCCGCGACGCCAGAACCGGCAGGTTGTGGTCTACATCTGGGTGTTGGTCCATGTTCTCCACCTCTATGCCGCCCTTCTGCGAGGTTTCCTGTCCCAGAGGTCCTCATACGGGACCCCGCATGCGTCGGCGATGGCCAGCTGTACTGGTCTTGACGTGACTTTCCGATGGATTACCTGGGAGATCAACTCTGGGGTAACACCAAGGGTGTCCGCAAAGGCGGCCTGGGTCCGATATCCGTTGATGGCGAGCAAGACACGAATGTACTGGGGTTTGTCCTCTTTTTTTAGCTTTTCGAGCTTAGCGTTGTTAATCATGTTCATTAGAATTTATCAGGTTGATAAATAATGTCAAGCGAAAAAGATGACAAATTGACAACTTTAGGGGAAAGGCTCCGACATATACGGAAACAATTGAGATTCAATCAACAGCAATTAGCAGATTATGTGGGTCTAAAGAGTGCGACCGCTATAAGCCTGTACGAGAATAACAAACGCGAACCCGAGTATGTTGTATTGGATACACTTTACATATTGGCAAATGTTAATTTGACCTGGTTAATAAGTGGTGTTGGTCCTGTCTTCTGTAATTCCTCCGGTAAAGAAAATGAAAAAGGCACAGTATCAGAGAAGCCAGAGGAATATCAAACAACTGTCCCCAATAGCATGAAAAAGGTGCATGATGCCTTTATGGAGGTAATGCTATCCAACGACGAAGGCACTAAACTGGCACTGACGCAGAATATATTCACCTTTCAAAGGACGGTTCGTAGCGAGCTAAAGGTATCTAAATTAGAATCGGATATTGAGGACATAAAAAGGGCATTAAAATCGAGGGATACGGACTTTAAGACCCAGGAATCACCAGGGGAGAGTCGACAACCAGGGGAAAAGCATCGTGTGGGCGGGGAATAATAAGAGTGATCGATGGGGGCCGCGTTGACGAAGCGGAGCGGGAGATCATTGACGAACCTTTAAGGAGACTCCGGGCCATCCGGCGTTATCTCGTCGCGATCCGCACGGAATCATTGCGACTGTTTTGGCGTTACGTTTTGACGTAGCAGCAACCGTTCTTACAAGCAAGCACACCCAAAGTCATAATCCATCATCAGAGCGGAGAATCATCTATACAGTCTTCTCAGGAGGTACGCAAAGACAGTGTATGTCATTTTACTACTCGGGATAGTGGTAGCGGCAATAACGCTTCCGTTCATCTGGCTATATGAAAAAGTCGGCGCCGTCTTCTTCTCTCTTATAATACTGTGTTTAATTGCAGGTGGTATCTATCTCAGACGTGCCTTGCTGAAGCGCAGATATTCAGAACTTCAGGTCTTGGCGCTCAAAACCATCAGGTACCCTGTGGTGACGGCACGAGCGAAGGCAATCAATATGTGGCTGGCGGGGAAATATCCCGGCTGGGCTCCCTTAATTAGAAATCTTCAAATAATCAGAGACTCCTTAGATATTGCACTGACCAGCAAGAAGATGGATATAGCCGAATCACGCATGAAGTTGGCATTGGATCGGTGGCAAGAATCACAACAGGAATATGGTGGACTTCTTGCTCCAGAAACAGCCGACCTTATAGCCTCTGTGATTGAGGAGACACATAGTCTATACCACACAACCCTATATTTGAATATGGCCGGAGCACATTTAGAGAAAGCACAAAATCTCAAAACTGAAAAGGGAAGGGCAAAACACAGGGATCTCGCAAAGGTAATCATTCAAGATGGCCTCGATGATCCGCTAAGTGATAAGACCAAATTAACGGAACTGCTCAACCAGGTCGACGGAAAATAGAATAGACAAGATTGTGATCGCCCAAAAACTTAGAATCAAAGACCCTTTGAAAATAACACCCAAAGACCCTCTTGTAAGGCAACCGTAAGATTAATCAGAAGTGACTTATAGCATTATTCGGGACTTAGTTATCGCACCCCCCTACACCATCTTTTCCTCATTGACTTGCCCCTGTCTTTATGATTAAAAAGAGCATGGAAAAGATAAAGACCATATACAGCGCCAGATTTCTGACCGATTATCCCACCGTGGACTGCGAGAATCCTGACCGGGTGGAGTTCATCCACTCAAAGATCAAGGATATCGCAGAATTCATCGAACCCGAGCCCTGCACCCTGTCGGACCTGGCTTTGTGCCACAGTGAAGGCCTTATCAAAACCGTCCAGCACACCAGGGAGGTGTACGATACGGCAATACTTGCCGCGGGCGGCGCCATGATGGCCGCCGAGACGGCGCTCAGGGAGCCCTGCTTCGCCCTTGTCAGGCCGCCCGGGCATCATGCAGGTCATGATTTCAACGGCGGTTTCTGCTTCTTCAACAACATGGCGATCGCAGTCAAGAACCTCCTCGCGCATGACACCATCGAAAGCGCCCTCATCGTGGATATCGACCTCCACTATGGCAACGGAACCCACGACATCGTCCGTTCCGACCCGCGCATCACTTTCAGGAACATTGACGCCCGTTCCCGGGAAGGGTTCTTCAAGGACCTGGAGGAGGCCCTTTCGGACGGCTCAAGCTACGACATCGTGGGGTGTTCGGTTGGGTTTGACACCTACGTCCGCGATTGGGGAGGGATGCTGTATGGTGAAGACTACCACAGGATCGGCTCTTCTCTCGTATCGGCAAATCCCCGCCTCTTCTGTGTCCTTGAAGGGGGGTATTACGTGGCCGACCTGGGAACGAACACGCGGTTCCTGCTGACGGGTATCCTCAAGGCTTGTTCATAGCCTCCGTCCTTGCCTTTGTCGCCGGCATATACACGGAGGCCTTCCATCACATAGCCTTTCCACCCCTGTTGATCAGCCTCGGGGTTCTCATCATCCTCATTCCCCTTTTGATCAGAAAGGGGTCCCTCCGGGCGACAGGCACGGCGCTTGTCATCGCCTTCCTGGTGGCCGGAATGCTCAGACTGGCCCTGGTATTCCTCGACCAACCTTCTCCCATTGTCGATTCGGGGCCGTCGCTGTACCGGGGCACCGTTGTCGAGTCATCAAAGGGGTTGAGGGTCATCGAGATCGAGGAGCCCTTGCATCTCTCGGGCATACGGGCCTTCATCCGTTCCGACCACCCTGCGGCCATCGGCGACCGGGTTGGCGTACTCGGTATCCTGAAGAACATTGCCCCCACTTTCAAGAACCCCCACCATCTTTCGTGGCAATGGGTGAAGAAGCTTGAAGGGACCTTCTGCGAGATCCGTGGAGAGGTGCTGTCCGTCCGGCCGGGAAAGAGACTGATAGACGGCTGGAGAAGATATCTCGCCGGGAGGGTGGACGCAAGCGGTACCCGGCATGCCGCAGTCGTGAAGGCTTTGACCATCGGCGACACGGCAGGCCTTGATGAGACAACGAAGACCCTCTTCCTCGAAACGGGAACTTCGCACATTCTGTCCATATCGGGGTCACACTTCGCGGTCGTGGCAGGCTTCTTCTTTCTCATCGCACGGTTCGCCTTCCGTGCGTCTTCACGAATGCGTCAAAAGGGAACCGACCGCGCCTGGGCAGCCCTCCTGACCATACC
>JAAYAK010000098.1 GCA_012719415.1 Syntrophorhabdus sp. | reverse complement strand
TGCCATGCTTATCGTCAATAACCTTTCCAAGGCCTACGGGACCCAGATACTTTTTGATGGGGCGAGCTTTACCGTCGGGCCGGGGGAGCGCCTCGGACTCGTGGGGCGGAACGGGACGGGAAAGACGACGCTTTTCAGGATGATACTCGGGGAAGAGACGCCCGATTCGGGGGAGATCCATATCCCCCGGGGCTACACCATCCGCCATCTCTCCCAGCACATCTCCTTCAGCGAGAGGTCCGTCCTCGCCGAGGCGTGCCTCAACCTTCCCGTGAGCGACGACGGCCGAGACGAGACGTACAAGGCGAAGACGGTGCTCGCGGGGCTTGGCTTCACCGAGGACGAGTTCTCTTCGGACCCGGGGAAACTGAGCGGCGGTTTCCAGGTGCGCCTTAACCTGGCAAAGATCCTCATCGCCCGTCCCATGATGCTCCTTCTCGACGAGCCGACGAACTATCTCGACATCGTCTCCATACGGTGGCTCACACAGTTCCTGAGAGGGTGGAAGGGGGAGATGGTCCTCATCACCCACGACAGGGATTTCATGGACTCAGTGACGACCCACACCATGGCGATCCACCGCATGAGGATGCGCAAGATCGCGGGCACGACCCACAAGCTCTACGAGCAGATCATCGAGGAAGAGGAGGTCTACGAACAGACCCGCGTCAACGAAGAGAAGAAGCGCAGGGAAACAGAGCTCTTCATCAACCGCTTCCGCGCCCAGGCGACGCGCGCGCGCTCGGTGCAATCGCGGATACGGCAGCTCCAGAAAAAGGAGAGGATGGAGAAGCTCGCTACTCTCGAGAGCCTCGAATTCTCTTTCAATGCCGCCCCGTTCCCCGGCAGGTGGCTTATCGAGGCGGACAATGTGGGCTTCTCCTACGACGCGTCGGGGCCGGAACTCATCAGGGACCTCACCATAGCCGTCAGGAAGCGCGACCGCATCGGTATCATCGGGAAGAACGGCAAGGGCAAGACGACACTCCTCAATGTACTTGCCGGAGAGCTCACACCCCGCTCGGGCACGATCACGTACAGCCAGAACCTGAAGCTCGGCTATTTCGGGCAGATGAACATCGACCGCCTCGACCCGGAACTGACCATAGAGGACGAGATATGGAGCGTCGAGCCCGGCCGGGGAAAGACATCCGTCAGGGGCATCTGTGGCGCCATGCTCTTTGACGGCGACAGGGCCCTCAAGAAGATAGGCGTCCTCTCCGGCGGGGAGCGAAGCAGGGTGCTCCTCGGCAAGCTCCTCGCGGCCCCGGCGAACCTTCTGCTCCTCGACGAGCCCACGAACCACCTCGACATGGAATCCATCGACTCCCTCATCGAGGCTATCAACGAATTCGACGGCGCGGTGATGATCGTGACCCACAGCGAGATGATCCTCGACGCCGTCGCGGAGCGGCTCATCGTTTTCGACGGGAACAGGGTCGGAGTTTTCGACGGCAGCTACGAGGACTTCCTCTCCCGTGTCGGGTGGGAGGACGAGGCCGGGGACAGGACAGGAGAGAGCGAGGCCGCGCTTATCCCCGCGAAAGGCAGTCTCAGGAAGGAATCGAAAAGGCTCAGGGCCGACATCGTCAACGAACGCTCCCGCGCCATGACGCCCGTGAAGACGCGCATCAACGATATCGAGTCCGCCATCACCGAAACGGAGAGGCAGCTCGCCCGCGACAACGAGGCCCTCATCGCGGCCTCGCAGAAGGGGGACGGCAAGTCCATCATATCCCTCTCGATGTCCATCCACGAGGCGAGGCAGCGAATAGACGGCCTTTTCGACGAGCTCGAGGTCCTCACCCTCGAACACGACGCCCTGGCGAGGGACTTCGAACAGCGGCTGAACGAGCTGTAAAAACCGTCACGGCTAAGGTCTTTTCTGGCGAAAAGACCGTCACAAGTCACAGGCCAAAGAACGGTTGCACGTCGCAGGTCTCACGTCTCAAGTCTAAAAGCCAAAAAAGGATCACTGCCGGGTCAACAATTGTGTTGACAACCCATCCCGCTTCGCGGTCTCTTTTTGGCGACCTGCGACCTGCGACCTGCGACCTGCGACCTGCGACCTGCGACCTGCGACCTGCGACCTGCGACCTGCGACCTGCGACGGTCTTCTAAAAGATCATTCTTGATAGCGTGTTCTTCTGAATGTTGCTGGTCCCTTCGTAGATCGATGTTATCCGTATGTCCCTCAGAGCTCCCTCGAGTCCCTGGTCGCGCATGTAGCCGTAGCCTCCCAGGATGTCGATGGTCCTGTTGAGGACCTTTATGGCGCATTCCGGTATCGCGAGCTTCACGAGGGAGGAGTACTTCTTCGATTCCGGGTCCTTGTTGTCGTAGAGCCAGGCTGCCTTGTACAGGAGATTGCGGCACTTCTCGATCTCCACGTACATGTCCACGAGGTCGTGCTCGACGGATTGGAAACGGATTATGGGCTGGCCGAACTGCTGGCGTTTCTTCGCGTATCCGACGGTCTTCTCGTAGCCGTAGAGCATGGCGCCGAAGGCCTGGGCGGCTATCACTATCCTGCCGAGCTCGAACCCGTCGAGGACCATCCTCAAGCCCTTGCCGCGCTGGCCGAGGACGTTCTCCTTCGGTATCTCGAAATCGCTGAAGACGAGCTCCCCCGACGTGGTGGTGTTGATGCCCATCTTCCTGCCGAGGTCGTTGATCTCGAACCGACCGGGGCCGTTCTTCTCGATGAGATCCCTGTCGATCATCATTATGCTCTGACGGTCCTCGTCCTTCGCGAGGAGGGCGTAAAAGTCGGCGTACCCCGCGTTCGTCGTGAAGACCTTCGAGCCGTTCACCACGTAGCGGTCTCCCCCGTCCTCCATCCGTGTCTTGAGGCTCATGAGGTCGCTTCCGCTGTCAGGCTCGGTGACGCTTATGGCGGAGATGTATTTCCCCTCTATCATGGGCCGCACGTACTTCTCCCGCTGCTCGTCGCTGCCGTAAATGTCGACGACGAATCCCGGGATGTATCCGAGGCTCAAGGCCATCCCCATGCCCGGCAGGCACCGGCACAGTTCCTTGACGGCCATGACGTGGCCGAGCGCCCCGTACCCGGAACCGCCGATATCCTCGGCGAAACCGACTCCTATGAACCCCAGCTCCCCGATCTTCTCGTAGAGTTCCCTGGGATACCTGTGCTCGTCCTCGAGTTTGTGGAGGTGGTCCTGGTCAAGCTCGCGCGCACAGAACTCGCTCACCGCGCTCTCGACATCCTTGAGATCATTATTGATATAAGGGTCCGTCATCTTTCACCACCTGTTGTCATGATCGATCTGTCCGATTTTCTAAATTCTCCTGCGGATGGCAGCGTTTTGCAAGGGGAAAAAGA
>JAAYAK010000097.1 GCA_012719415.1 Syntrophorhabdus sp. | reverse complement strand
GAATTGATCACAACACTGATCGGCAAGACACAGGCCATGGTCTCTCCCCTCATGCCTGTTCTGGGGACCTTCCTCATCATCAAGGGCCTCATGCGTCTCGCCAACGGGAACGACGCTGTCAGGGGAGGAGCAGGGGGTGGAAAGATGATCATCATCGGGGCCTTCCTGACCTGCTACAAGCTGACCTCGTGGATCCTCGTCTCCACTCTCACCCGGTGCGGTCTGTATCTCGGCAGCGCCGGTCTGTAGCGTTTCCTTCCTGCACGGTGTCCACCGTCGTCCTTTTCACATACTTCATCAGTCTCAATTCCTTCACGTTACCCCTCGGGGGGATGTAGCGCGTCCTGAACCGTCTCACTTCATCTCCGGCAAAGATGTACCCCTCACCGACAGCAAGCCCGGCCAGGTCTCTCATGTCCACGCGGCTGCCTTTCTGAAAGGCATAGGTGCCGTCCCAGTTGCCGAGGCTCTCCACCATCCTGCTGTCGTTCCTGATGTTGGGCATCATGAAAAAGGATTCTCCCGCCCGCTCCGCCAGAAATTTCGCCGTGTCCGTATCCTCCACCTTCATGACTATCTTGCAGTTCGTATTTCCGATGAGCCGCTTCGCGTCCGTTTCCGACGCCTTGAAGAGCGACGCAAGCTCCTGGACGGATATGATGACGCCAAAACCAAGCGAGCGGCCCTGGGCAAGGATGGTATCGAAACCCTCGACGGCATAGGAGCCATACTCGTCGGCAATGAGGGTGAACGGGACCGAGGGCCTGCGGCGGCGGACGTCACGCCGTATCTCTTCGTAATTCCCTTCCACTTTTGTCCCCAGCGCCGTGGTCAGGGCGATCCTGAAGGTATTCAGGGTAAGTCTCCCCAACGCCTGAAGGGTCGAGATCGAATACGACAGGGAGGGAAGGAGAACGATGAGGATACGGCTGTTCGAGACCACATCGACCATGTCGATCTCCGGCGCGTCGGTATCGAAGATCCTGTTGAACGTTCCTGCGAGGAGATCGAGGGGGGCGCCCCACTGCTGAACGAAGAACCCGTACTGCCTGAGGGCCTCCCCTGCCGCGGGGGACATCCTGCCCTGGCCCCTGTTGCGGTATTCCTCCCAGCCGGGCAGGTCGCCAAGCAGCGCCCTCAGGCGGGCCTTCACCGGCTGGCCGCCGCCGTCATACAGGGGATACCTTTCATCCGACTCAAGCGACAGGAGTTCGTCGAAGGAAAGATGTCTTCGCACCTCCGAAGGCGTGAGAACATACTCCCCGAAAATCCCGGGGTTGTCCCTGCGGTACACCAGTTGGGTGAGGACCGCCTTCATGAGTATCTTGCCCCGCTCCTGCCAGTAGACCTGGTCACCTTCGGCCTGCTTCAAAAAGCCCGTCATGATCTCGGCGAGAAAATCCGCATCCCCGTACGTCATGAAGTTGAACGTGTGGGACTGGGAAGGGTTGAGGAAATTGAGGACCAGCAGGTCCTCCACGCGGTCGCACTTCTCGATGATCTCGTAGAGCACCTCGTAGGTGTCGGTGACATCCGACTTGCCGTCGATGAAACAAAAACCTCCCCCGAGCCCCATGATGGAATCGGCGATGGTCCTGATGGCGGTTGTCTTGCCTGATCCTGTCGTGCCGATGAGCATGCCGTGACGCGTCAACTCCCCGATGGGGAGCATGACGGGCAGGCCGTAGTGGTCCTTCCCGAGAAACACGGCGGCCTCGCCCTCGCGGCGCGCTAAAACGGGGGCCGGTGAATTCGTCGATGCCATGAGTTGCACGACGAGACCGGCCCCGAAGAGACAGAATGCCGCAAGGGGGCTCAGAAAGACCATGGCGACGGAAAGCACCGTCACCACCCAGGGGTTCACCCACCGGATCTTCAGCCATGTTCCGGGACTCAGCCGCGAGGCAGGGGCGATCCTTGCCCGGTGAGCCCTTTCATCGATGGAACGTACCATGTCTTTGGGAATAGCAGAAAAGACGGTTTCAGGTTTCAGGTTTCAGGCTCAACAGCCAGGAATTGTGTCGACAGCCCCTCCCCTTTCCGCCGCCTCCCTTTGGCGACCTGCGACCTGAGACCTGCGACCTGAGACCTGAGACCTGCGACCTGCGACCGTCCGCGCGAAGCGCAGACTATTGCTCACAGGGCCAAATCATGGTACATTTTGACGATCCGGCAATCCCGTTCGCAGGCATCGAACACATATCTCAGTTTAAGGAGCAACCATGCTGTTCTCGAAAATGTTCATCCCCACCGTCAAGGAAGACCCGAAAGAGGCCGAGGTCGCGAGCCATCGCCTCATGCTCAGGGCGGGGTTCATCAGACGACTGGCGTCGGGTGTCTATACGTGGCTTCCCCTGGGCCTCAGGTCGCTCCGAAAGGTGGAGCAGATCATCCGCGAGGAGATGAACCGGAAGGGTGCCCAGGAGATCTTCATGCCCGCCGTTCAGCCGAAGGAGCTCTGGGTCGAGAGCACGCGGTGGGAAAAATACGGCAAGGAACTCCTGCGCTTTGTCGACAGGAACAACCGCGAGCTGTGCCTCGGGCCCACCCACGAGGAGGTGGTCACCGATCTGGTGAGGCGGGAAGTGAAGTCCTACAAGGACCTCCCCGTCAACCTCTACCAGATCCAGAACAAGTTCCGCGACGAGATCAGACCCCGCTTCGGGATCATGCGCTCCCGCGAGTTCTCGATGAAGGACGCCTACAGCTTCGATGTCGACGAGCCCGGGGCGGAGAAGAGCTACAAGGAGATGTACGAGGCGTACGTCAATATCTTCACGCGGTGCGGGTTCAGGTTCCGCGTCGTCGAGGCCGACACCGGCCAGATAGGCGGGAGCTTCTCCCACGAGTTCATGGTGCTCGCCGACACCGGTGAGGACGTCATCATCTCCTGCGACAGCTGCGGTTACGCGGCCAACCTGGAGAGGGCCGAGGTGGGATTCGCGGAGAGTCCCGTCTCCCCGAAAAAGGGCCTTCACAGGCGTGTGGAGACGCCGAACCAGAGGAGGATAGACGAGGTTTCCTCTTTCCTCGGGATCACACCGGACAAGCTCCTCAAGACCATCATCTACAACACGGACAAAGGGACGATCGGCGTCCTCGTCCGGGGCGACAGGGAAATAAACGACACGAAGCTGAAGAACCTCCTCAAGCTGGAGGAGATGGAGCTTGCCGACGAGAGGACCATCGAGGAGGCAACGGGCGGGCCTTTGGGCTTCTCGGGCCCCATCGGCCTTTCCATTCCCCTTTACGCCGACATGGACCTCACGTTCATGGAGGACTTCGTGATAGGCGGCAACGAACGCGATGTCCACGTGGTGGACGTCAACGTGGGCGATCTCACGGTCAAGGGCTTCTACGATATAAAGGTGGCCGTGGCCGGAGACCGCTGTCCCCGGTGCGAGAGCGGGAAACTCGTCGCGACGCGGGGCATCGAGGTGGGGCACATCTTCAAGCTCGGCCTCAAGTACAGCAAGGCGATGAACGCCACCTTCCTCGACAGCGAGGGCAAGGACCAGTTCATGGTCATGGGATGCTACGGGATCGGCGTCGGCAGGACCGTGGCCGCCGCCATCGAACAGGGCAACGACGAGAACGGCATGATACTGCCCCTGCCGATCGCCCCCTTCGAGGTGGATGTGCTGCCCGTGAACACCACCCACGAGGAGAGCATGAAGGTCGCCCGCCAGATATACGAGGAGCTCCTGGCGAACGGCGTCGACGCCATCCTTGACGACCGCGACGAGCGACCGGGCGTCAAGTTCAAGGATTGCGACCTCATTGGGATACCCCTTCGCGTAACGATAGGGGAGCGGGGCCTCAAGGAAGGCATCGTGGAGATAAAGCGGCGGGACAGCAAGGAATTCGAAAAGGTGCCCGTATCAGAGGCGGCACGGAGGGTCATGAACTATGTTGAAAACGCTAAACATCCCTGATCTCACACCGAAGGAAGAGATAACGGCACGGATCGACAAGCTCCGCAAGGGGATGGTGGAGAAGGGCATCGAACTCGCCGTCATCCTGCAGAACGTGGACATCTTCTACTTCACGGGAACGCTCCAGCGCGGGGTCCTCGTGGTGTCGGCGGAGCAGGGACCGCAGTTTTTCGTGGAAAAAAGCGTTTATCGCGCCGGGATGGAGACACCCCTCGATATCATCCCCATCAAGCGGGACAAGGAGGTCAAGGACCTCCTGGCGGAGAAGAAAATGCTTCACGGG
Source organism: Syntrophorhabdus sp. (assembly GCA_012719415.1). Taxonomy (NCBI): domain Bacteria; kingdom Pseudomonadati; phylum Thermodesulfobacteriota; class Syntrophorhabdia; order Syntrophorhabdales; family Syntrophorhabdaceae; genus Syntrophorhabdus; species Syntrophorhabdus sp. The sequence continues at coordinate 8,968 of JAAYAK010000097.1, read as the reverse complement.
CGGTGCGCCATGGAGTTCGACGTCGTGCCCGTCGCGATCTGTGAACGATGGAAATCGCTCCTGGGGAAGGACAGGATGGAAGACCTGTCGCCGATCATCAGGGACGGGAGGCTCGTAAAGAGCGAATTCGAGGTCGCCCAGTTCCGAAAATCCGGCGAGATCGTGGAGCGCGTCTTTGAAAAGGCGAAGGACATCATAAAGGAAGGGATCCGGGAGATCGATATTGAGGCCGAACTCGTTGCGGAAGGGAGGAAATGGGGACACCAGGGATTCCTCAGGATGCGCGGTCTCAACCAGGAGATGATGAACCTCTACGTCACCCACGGCTACTCCACGACGATCACCTCCGGGGCCGATGTACCCATATCCGGGATAGGCGTGACGCACGCCATCGCTCAGGGGGCCTCCGTCAACACTGTGAAACGGGGCATCCCGGTAATCGTCGATTACGGTGGCGGGTACAACGGGTACATCACCGATGAGACGCGGGCGTACGCGGTGGGGCCCTTGAAAGACCTCTTTCAAAAACCCTTCGAGGTGGCCCGGGACATCATCAACGAGACAATCGACACCGCAAAGGAAGGGACCGACGCGACGGAGGTCTTCGGAAGGGCCATGGACCGGGTGAAGGCCGCGGGGCTGGAAGAGCATTTCATGGGCCATGGGGAAGGCCAGGTAAGCTTCATCGGCCACGGCCTCGGCCTCGAGATCAACGAGCTGCCCGTCATCACGCCGCGGCACAGGATGCCCCTCAGGGAGGGTATGGTCTTTGCCTTCGAGCCGAAGTTCATCTTCCCCGGCGAAGGCGCCATAGGCATAGAGGTCGATTTCGTCGTCAGAAAGAACGGCCTCGAAAGGCTGACGAAGACACCCCTCGATATAGTCTACGTCTAGAGTGTCGTGTTCCAGGTTCCAGATTGAGTATATTTCTGTTGTTCTGGCCTGTGACCTGCAACGTGTGACCTGTGACGCAGGCTTTGTCGCCCGGAACCTCCGCGGCGGCCATCGTCATGCCCCACAGGACAATACCCCGGAACGGTCAGGGCAGGGATTCGCACTCCTGCCTTTCCGTCACGCCCATGAGCGTCTTGAACCGCTTAAGCGCTATCCGGCCGAGGTGAAAGGGTTTTTCGATGCCCTCCATGTAGATGTCCCCGTTCCGGTTCTTCTTCCTGAGGAGCCGGATGCGATGCCTGTTGACAAGCAGAGAACGGTCCAGGGCCATGAAGATGTCTGAGGGAAAGCGTCTTTTCCATTCCTTGAGAGGGGAGCGTATCACGAAACATTCACCGTTGATGCTGAAGATCCGGATATAGTTCTTCTCCGACATGATGGCGGCGATCTTCATGAGCTCAATGAAGACAACCTTCTTCCCGGTGTTCAGGCAAACCCGGTCGCCCTGCATGATCGCGGAGGGCTGTCCCCGGTCACGGCCGCTCGACAGGAGCCTTTCAAGCGAAAGGTTCAGACGGTCCGGGTCGACAGGCTTCAGAAGATAATCGAAGGCATCGCTCGTGAAGGCGCCGACGGCGAATTCATCGTAGGCGGTCACGAATATGACGGACGGCCGATCTTCCAGCTTGTCGAGGAGGTCAAACCCTGACCCGCCAGGCATTCGCACATCAAGAAAGACAAGGTCCGGCCTCTCTCTCGCGATGGTCTCGCGGGCAGCCGCGGCATCCGCCGCCTCCCCTATAACGTGGACATAGGGATGTCCGCTCAGAAGGTCTCTGAGATTCTTGCGGGCCAAGCGTTCATCGTCCACGATCACCGTACGGATCTCCGGTCTAGGATCATTCGACATTGCATTCCCCTTTTTCTGACTGGTTTGTCGGTTCAACCCGATCTGCCACAAAGCAACTGGTTACAACAGCATCAACTGATGTCAGTGTACATATTGCGGCACCTGCCGCGAAACATGATTGGTACTAAAGTGTCTTGACGAGTGCTCAACAGGCTGTCGATGCACCCCGCTCCCCTGCGTGGTCCCCGTCCGGACCCTCTTCTGCGACAGATCTTTCGACGGGACCGGCGGAACCGCAATTCTCTTGCTCCATCGCAGATGCCCGGATATAATTGACCATCATGTCCTTCGAACGGTTTCTGGATGAGGTGAGGGGATTCCTCGAAGAGGACCAGATCGTTCTCGACCGGGAGCGTCTTTCTCATTTTTCCTACGATGCCACGGAACGGCAGTACATGCCGCAGATCGCTCTTTTCCCCGAGAGCACCGGGGACGTCTCGAGCATCATGAAGTGCGCCTGTCTCCACGGGGTGCCCGTGACACCCCAGGGCGGAAGGACGGGCCTCTCCGGCGGAGCCCTGCCGGTCCGCGGCGGAGTTGCGCTCTCCCTCGCGCGCCTCAACCGTATCATTGAGATCGACGAGGCGAACATGTTCGCGGTCGTGGAACCTGGAGTCATATCCAACAACCTGCAGATCGAACTCAGCAGGAGGGGCCTCTTCTTTCCACCAGACCCGTCGAGTACCGTCGACAGCACCCTTGGCGGCAATGTCGCCGAGAACGCAGGATACACGCGGGCCGTCAAGTACGGCGTCACCAGGGACTATGTCCGGGGCCTCGAGGCCGTCCTGCCTTCGGGTGATGTGATAGCACTCGGCGGAAAGACTGTGAAGAACGTCGCCGGGTACGACCTCATCTCGCTCCTCGTCGGATCTGAGGGGACGCTCGCGATCATTACGAAGATAACACTTCGGCTCCTCATGAGACCCCGGGTGCGCCGCACCGTCGTGGCATACCTCAACGACCTGCCGGGGGCCGCCGACCTCATTGTCGCCGTCTTTCGCTCCGGGATAGTTCCCTGCGCCATAGAACTCATGGACAACATCGCCATCAACACCGTGGCCGACCATCTCGGCGCCCCCCTGCCGAGGGATGCCGCGGCGCTGGTGCTCATCGAGACGGACGGCCACGGCAAAGAGGAGGTCGAGGTCGAGGCGCTGGAGATAGCGAACCTGTGCCGGCGGGCCCCGGGCGTGACGGAAGCCCGCCTCGCCGAGGGCGATGCCGAGGCGGAGCGCCTCTGGAGCTACCGCAGGGAGGTGCTGCCGTCGCTCAAGGCGCTCGGCAAGGACCATCTCGAGGCCGATGTCGTTGTCCCCCGCTACAGCCTTCCTTTCCTCGTCAGGTTCACGGGCGGGCTCGAACACAGCGATGCCATCAAGATAGCCACCTATGGCCATGCCGGGGACGGGAACCTTCACGTCACCATCCTCCACCGCCGCAGGAACTTCTCCGAGCTCGAAGAGGCATACCGCCTCCTGGAACTGATATACAGGGAAACGATCGCCATGGGGGGATCCCTCACGGGTGAGCATGGTGTCGGCCTGACCGTCATGGACTATCTCCCCATGCAGATGGGAGGGGAGGCGTTGCCGCTCATGAGGCGCATCAAGGCTGCTTTCGACCCCCGGGGTATCCTGAATCCGGGCAAGATATTCACGGATTGAATAGTGTTGGAAATGGCCGCCAGCCGATGGTATAATGGGGGGCATCAAAGACGGCATGGCACAGAAGACAACGGAAGATGACGCTCTGTATCAGGTTCTTTTCGAATCCTCGGAGATTGCCACCATCATTGCCGAAAGCGACGGAACGATCTCCCGGCTGAACAGGCGATTCCTCGAACTGACAGGATATCGCCGGTCCGACCTGGTGGGAAAGAAGAAATGGTCCGAGCTTGTCGTCAACGGTGATCTCACAAAGATGACACAGTACCGTGGCTTTCTGAACCATGGCGCCTCCATTCCCGCTCATACCTACGAGTTCAAGCTGGCCGCCAGGGACGGTTCCGTCAGGGACGTGGAGATCCTCCGCCAGCCCATCGCCGGCACGAAGCGCACGGCCATACACTTCGTGGACATCAGCGACCTCATGCGCGTCGGCAAGAAGGTCATCTCGAGCGAGGAAAAATACCGTTCGCTGATCGAATCCACGGATGACTCCATCTACATGATCGACCGCGAAGGCACCTATCTCTTCGTCAACAGACAGGTGCTCGCGAGGTTGTCTGTGACCGAGGCGAACATCATCGGCAAGCACTACAGCGACTTCCATGACGCCGAGGACACAATGGAATTCGCGGGGTACGTGAACAAGGTCTTTGAAACGGGGTCATCGCATCGTTACGAGCACAGGAGCGGCAAAGGCGGGGAGCGCTGGATGCTGCGCACGCTGAGCCCCATAGTCGAAGGGCGCACCGGGCAGGTAAGGTTCGTTGCCGTCGTGTCGAAGGAGATCACGGACCTCAAGAGAACGGAAGAGAAACTGAAATACCTGAGCCTCCACGATCCCCTGACAAATCTCTATAACCGGGCTTATTTCGAGGAGGAGATGCATCGTCTCGACAACAACCGCTTCGACGTCGTCGGGCTCATCATGTGCGATGTCGATGGCCTGAAGCTCGTCAACGACACCCTGGGACACGACAGGGGAGATGAGCTTCTCACCGTTGCTTCACAGGTCATCAGGAAGTCGTTCCGCGAAAGCGACGTCGTCGCGCGCGTCGGAGGAGACGAATTTGCCATCCTCTTGCCCAACAGCCCCAGATCAAAGGTCGAGGAGATCTGCGCGAGGATCAGGACCAGCATCGTCGCGTATAACAAGAAGAACCCTCACCTCCCGTTGGGCATTTCCACGGGGTTCGCCATCCGCACCGGCCCCGGCCAGAGCATGGCGGAGCTGTACAGGGAAGCCGACAACGCCATGTACAAGGAGAAGCTCTTCGGCAGTCAGCACGCGCGCAATATCATGGTGAAGAACCTCCTCAACACCATCGAGGCCAAGGGCATCACGACGAAGCAGTCGCTGAAACGCCTGAGGCAGCTCGTGACCGTCCTGGGAAGAGCCTCCGGCCTGCCCGAAAAACGTCTGAAGGACCTCGCGCTTCTTGCGCAGTTCCACGATATCGGGAACGTCAGCATCCACGACCGCATACTCCTGAAATCGGGCAGCCTTACCGAGGAGGAGCTCCTGGAGGTGCGCAAGCACTGCGATATCGGGCATCGTATCGCCCAATCCGCCGCGAGCCTGACACCCATAGCGGACTATATTCTCAAGCATCATGAGTGGTGGGACGGCAGCGGATATCCCCTCGGCCTGGCAGGTGATGAGATACCCCTCGAAAGCAGGATCATGGCCATAGCCGATGCCTATGAATCAATGACCGGTGGGCGGCCGCACCGCAATGCGGTATCCAGGGAGGAGGCCCTCAAGGAACTGCGCAGATTCGCCGGTACTCAGTTCGACCCTGATCTCGTAAAGAAATTCGTGAAAATAGTGGCATGAAAAGCAAAGTTATTCTTTTTATAGGTCATAGTGAACCTATTAAAACAGAAAACTACCCTCTCACACAAAAAGGTCTGTAAAAGCGAACTTCTCTGCGTCGAAGAGTCCCCTGTCGTTCAGTTTGAGTTTCGGGATCACCACGAGGGCCATGAAGGAAAGGGTCATGAAGGGTGCCTTCAGAGTAGTGCCAAGGTCCCGGGCAAGCACGGTGAGGCGGCTGTATCTTTCGGCGACACTGTAGCCGTCCTCGTTCGACATGAGTCCGGCCACCGGAAGGGGCAGCACCATCTTCATGTCCTCCGAGACGAGTGAGATGCCGCCTTTCTTCTCGATGACAAGGTTGACAGCCTCGCAGAGCATCTCGTCGCTCGTTCCCACAGCGACGATGTTGTGGGAATCGTGGGCGATGGATGAGGCCAGGGCACCTTTCTTCAGGTTGAATCCCCGCACGAAGGCAACGGCAGGCGGCTCGTCAGCATAGCGGTTCACAACGGCCAATTTCAGGATGTCCCTGTCGATATCACAGACCACGGTTTCGCCCAGAAGGGCGGGGGCCTCGACGTCGGCATAGGTCACGACCTGGTCTTCTATAACACCGATGACACGGATGGCGTCAGACCTCTTGAGGACCCGAAAGTCCTCCGGCTTCCTGGCGGTCGCCCGAAACACGTTGACCGGGGCGGCGCTACGGTGGATAATGCGGCTTTCTCCGGCTTCGGCGACGATCTCGCCGCGCACTATGGTCTTCAAGACCTCAAGGTTCTCAAGACTGTCGACAACGATCATATCGGCAGGGTCGGAAGGCCTGAGCAAACCCACACCGAGACCGTAGTGGACGACGGGATTGACACAGGCGCACCTCAAGACCTTCATAACGTCCACACCCTTCCTGATGGCCCGGGCGGCGAGCGTGTTGATGTGCCCTTTCACGAGGGAATCGGGGTGCTGGTCATCGGTGCAGAGCATACAGAAATCGGGAGATTCGGCGATGAGGGGGTAGAGGGTATCGAAGTTCTTTGCCGCCGAACCCTCACGGATCAGTATCTTCATGCCCAGGGAGATCTTCTCACGCCCCTCTTCAAGTTCAAAGGATTCGTGGTCCGTGGATATGCCCGCCGCAACGTACCTGCGCAACCCTTCTCCGCGAAGGCCCGGTGCGTGCCCGTCTACAGGTTTCCCCCTTCGTATTGCCGCGTCGATCTTCGCCTGTACGTCCGGGTCGCCACCAATGACACCGGGGACGTTCATCATCTCGCTGAGATAGCCCACGCCTTCCTCGTCCAGGAGGGCCTCCGTCTCGGCGAGGTCCATCGCGGCACCGGACGTTTCGAAGGGGCTCGCCGGGACACAGGAGGGGGCACCGAATGCGAAGGTAAAAGGGATGCCCCTCGCGTCCTGAATCATGAAGCGCACACCCTGCGGCCCCAGAACATTGGCGATCTCATGGGGGTCGGACACGGTCGCCACCGTTCCGTGAACGACGGCAACGCGGGCGAAACCGGCCGGCGTGAGCATGGAACTCTCGACATGAACGTGGGAATCCACAAAACCGGGAAGGACATAGGTATCATACCAGTACCGCTCTCTGTCGATACCGGTTATTATTCCGTTGTCGATATGGATTGTTCCGGGAAAGACGGTCTCGTTATGGAGATCGACGATATTACCGGAGATGGTCTTCATGGGAAGACCCGAATTATCGAATAGCCAATAACCAAATCCCAATGACCAGGGAAAAGACCTTTGCCGCCGCGTGTCTCTTGACTGGTCATTGGTAGTTGGTCATTGGTTATTGTCAGTATCTATCACTCTGCCTCTATCACCGTTGCTTCGTTGTATGCCCTGGTGTAGGCGTTGATGTTCTTCTGGCCGTTGACACCGAAACGGTTGCGAACCGGCTCTTCCAGCGTGCTGAGCTCCACGACGCGCGTTGCCCGGACGAGGGCCCCGAGCATCGTGGTGTTCGTTATGGGAACACCCAGCTCTTCCCTGGCGATCTTCGACGCATCGACGGCAATGATGTTCTGCCCGGGAAACATCTCTTTCAGCTCTTCCGGGGATTTGTTGGAATTGATGATGATGTAGCCGCCCTTCTTGAGACCGGCCGTCGGGTTTGCCGAGGCGATGAGGGTGGGGTCCAGGATGAGAACGCTGTCCGGTTTGTAAACCTTTGACCTCAGTCTGATAGGCTTGTCGGATACACGCAAAAAAGCCTGAACGGGGGCTCCGCGGCGCTCGGGGCCGAAACTCGGGAATGCCTGCGCGCGCATGCCCTGTTTGATGGCAGCCTGCGCGATGATCTCGGCGGACGTAACGGCTCCCTGCCCGCCTCTTCCGTGAAATCTGACCTCTAACATATACTCTCTCCTTTTAAGAAACTGAAGTCTTTATCCGCCACTGTGTGCCTTTGGGTGTGTCGAGGAGCGTGATCCCTTTGTCCGCCAGCATGTCCCTGATCTCGTCTGCCTTCCGGAAGTCCTTGCTCTTCCTTGCCTCGACACGGTCGTTGATGGCGTCCTCGACAAAAGAAACGTCAAGGCCCATGCGGGCCAGGTGCCGCGTCTTCTCCCGGGATTCCAGGGACGCGAGATCGTCACCGAGAAGCCCCAAGGTCCCGGCAAGCGATTCATAGACGGCCTCCGCCGAAGCGATGAGGGCAACGGCACTCTCATCCTTTTCATCGACCATCCTGTTGATCTCCCTGGAAAGCTCAAAAACGTGCGAAAGGGCGAGGGCGGTGTTGAAATCGTCATCCATGGCCTCGGTGAACCTGGCGGCGATCTCGTCGGCCTCGGGATAGGGCCGTGCCGCGAATGTCTTGCCCTTTTGCGCCTCAAGGGCCCGTTCCCGCGTATAATAAAGCCTGTGCAGGGCCGTGTTGGCGTCATCGATGGACTGGCCGTTGTAATCCACGGGACTGCGGTAGTGATTGGACAGGTAGAAAAGGCGAAGGACCTCGGGATGGTATTCCTTGAGGAAATCCTTGATGAGCAGCGTGTTGCCGATCGACTTCGACATCTTTTCCCGGTCGATATTGACAAATCCGTTGTGGACCCAGTAATTGACGAACTTTTCCCCCGTTGCCGCTTCGGTCTGGGCCTTCTCGTTCTCGTGATGAGGGAAGACGAGGTCCTTGCCGCCGCCGTGGATATCGAAGGGATTCCCGAGATAAAGGGTGCTCATGGCCGAACACTCTATGTGCCAGCCCGGTCTGCCCACCCCGAAGGGCGCATCCCAGGAGGGTTCGCCCTCTTTGGAGGCCTTCCAGAGAACAAAGTCGAGGGGGTTTCTCTTCTTTTCGTCCACCTCGACCCGTGCCCCGGCGATCATATCCTCGAGAGGTCGTTTGGAGAGCTGGCCGTAGTTGCGGTAACTGTCCACCGAGAAGTAGACATCCCCGTCGACGGTGTAGGCATGGCCCTTGTTTATCAGGGTTTCCACGAGGGCTATCATGTCTCCGATATGCTCCGTGGCGCGAGGCTCGTGCTCCGGTCGAAGCACCCCGAGGGCATCCATGTCCTCATAGAAAGAGCGAATGTACGTTTCGCCCACCTCCTGCCAGGGTATGTTCTCCGCATGAGATCTCTTGATTATCTTGTCGTCGATGTCGGTGAAGTTCCTCACGTAGGTCGTGCCGAACCCCTTCGAGCGCAGGTAACG